>UQVN01000096.1 GCA_900544525.1 uncultured Eubacteriales bacterium | reverse complement strand
TATTTTTCAAATTGTTTTGTTTATTAACAAAGTAGTATCATAACAATCCACTACTACTTTTTTGTCGATAATATTATATTATATATCATTTACGCAAAGACACCGAGTCATACGAGAGCATTTATGCTTGCATATGGCCACTATCTGCGAACGTGAGAAGTTCACAAAGCGTGTCTCTCATCGTTTAGTTATGTACAATAACTGGCATTCCTTTTTCTATTTTTTCAAATATCTTTTTCGCATTTGCTGGTGGGGTGTTTACACAACCATGAGAACCACTTGTCTTATAGAGTTCTCCACCAAAATCTGTTCTCCAACTTGCATCATGAATACCAATATTTCCATTAAATGGCATCCAATATTCCACTGGTGAACTATAATTTTCTCCAGTTAAAGTAGCATCTCGCTCCTTATAAGTGATAGCATAAACCCCAACTGGTGTATCATTTCCTTGACTTACATTTCCTGTTACAACATCGGTCTCCACATACGTTTTTCCATTCACATAAAACCACATTTTTTGTTGTGTTAAGTCAATTTCTACATAAGTATCCCCAATATCATTTTCTTCACGAACATATCCTCGATAACGATAAACTGGTTCTCTTTTTATTTTTGCACCATCTTTGATATTTTGTTCCATTTCATCTTTTTCTTCCCAACGATTAATCATATAACCATAGTTTCCACTTGGAACTATAATGGTTTTTTTATCGTGAGTCACGAATTGACGTGGCTGTCCTAATGTATTGTATTTTTGTTCTAACCCTTTAATATATTCAACTTGTCCTTCTTCACTAATTATCACATTGAAATTATCATCAATACTCAACCAATCTTTAATGATATCCCCATTTAATACTTCAGTACGATCGCTAAAATCATAAGTGATTTCTGTCTTCACATATTGATTCATAACCTTTTGGGCTTCTAGCAATTCTTTCTTTGTTTCATCATATTCTGGTTTTAAATAGCAATCTTCCTTTTCTAAATCAATAGAAGTTTTTCCACTCTCTACAGCATCTTTTACAAGAGCACGAAACTTCTCTTCATCCAATTGATTTCCCTGTACGGCATTTACTACTTCGTATTCTCCATCTTTATAATTTAAATACGCATTCACTGGTTTTACTACTTTCTCTTCATCTAGACAGACTAAATTATCAATAACGCTTGTCAACTTATTTCGATCATAAGTAGTGGTAGCTTCCATTTCCTGTGTATCTTTTTTCAAACTTCCAAATAACCAATTCAATGGAGATTGTTTTTCTTTTAAATCCTGAATCGTTCCATCGGATACATAAATTAAACCGATATCTGCAGCTGTAATCGTCTCTTCTTTTTTATCTCTTTCTTTAATTGTCAACTTATACTTGCTTACATCATCTGCAATTTTCATTTCGACCTCTTTTACGGTTTTACCACCATAATTCACCCCATTAATATATGAGCGGAAATAAAAACGATCGCGGAACGCAAATGCTCCAATCAAATATAATACTGCAAGAACAATAACAATTCCAATCAAAATTTTTATTATTTTTTCCCTTTGTTCCTTACCCATTTTCTCTTCCTTCCATCGTATTGTATTAGATTTTCACCCCTCAACACAAAATGATTTGAAAACTTTTTAATTATTTGCTATTCCCTATCTTTTTCTTCTCTCACCAAAGAAATTATAGATCTAACGTTAACTGGGCTTCCTCTTCTGCTTCTTGTCGAAGATTTTCCACTTTTACAGGATGAATCGTTGGCAATTCTTCCATAGAGCCAACTCCAAAACATCTTAAAAATTCTTCTGTTGTTCCAAATAATAACGGACGTCCTATGGCATCTAATCGACCCACTTCTTCAATCAAGCCATATTCTAACAATTTATTAATCGCATGATCGCATTTAACACCACGAATCGTTTCTATCTCCTGCCTTGTAATCGGCTGACGATAAGCGATAATCGCCAACGTTTCTACTTGTACATTGGTTAACACTTGTTTCTTTGGTTCTTTTACAACACGAATTAAAGCCTCAAATATTTCAGGACTTGTTCCCATCTGATACGCCCCATCTAAAGCCACAATTCGAACACCAGAGCCTTCCTTTTCTTTCTTATCCATCAAGTTTTGTAGCAGTTTTTTTGTTGTCTTTTCATCCTGCTCAATGGCGATGGAAAGCTGTCTTAACGTCACTGCTCGACCCATAGCAAACAGAACTCCTTCTAGCACTGCCTCCATCTTCTCAATTGTCATTACGTCACACCTTCCTTAATTTTCTAAAGAATCAAGAATAATATCTCCAAATAGTTGTTCTTGTCGAACGTTCAAAGCCCCCATTTTCATCAACTCAAGAATCGCTAAAAATGTTACTACAACTTGTACTTTTGATGCTTGAACTTCTAATAAAGCTCGAAAGCGAATTCGACTCAGTCCCCTCATCTGCTCTCGAATCGTTTCCATTTTTTCCTCTACACTGATCTCTTCTTTTTCAATCTTTCCAAACCGGCTCCGAATCGGATCAATTTTTTCTTTTTGTCGCTTCATAACCGATTGAAAAATTTCATGCAGTTTTGTTAATGTCAAGCCATCTACTAACTCTTTCAAATCAATAGGCTCTTCGTAAGCTAGCACCTCTTTTGGGATGGTCGGTTGCTTATAAAGCATTTTTGAAGCATCCACTTGGAGTTCTTTTAATTCTTCAGCGGCATACTGATACATTTTGTATTCTAATAGCCTTTTTACTAATTCTTCTCTTGGATCCCCTTCCTCCTCTTCTTCCTCCTTCTCTTCTTTTGGAAGAAGCATTTTTGCCTTAATTTGTATTAACGTAGCTGCCATTACAAGAAATTCACTCATAATATCCATATTTAACTCTTGCATACTTCTTAAATATTGTAGATATTGCTCTGTAATAGAAACTATGGGAATATCATAGATATTTATTTTATTTTTGTCAATAAGATGTAAAAGAAGATCGAGAGGGCCTTCAAATACTTGTAATTTTATATCCAAACTTTCCACCTATCTCTTCTCCTTTAATTCAATCATACATAATTCTGGAACATTGAAAAATCGTATTTTAATCGTATGTGTTCCTAAACCACGGCTTAAAATCATCGTATTTTCTCCTTTTTCATATTTCCCTCCATCATATTTTGGAAATAACTGATATTGCGGAGAAACGATTCCTCCTAAAAATGGAAGTCTTACCATTCCACCATGGTTATGACCAGAAAGCGTTAAATTCGCTCCCCACTCTGTATAACGTTCAAAAAACTCTGGATGATGTGCCAAAAGAATCTGAAATCTTTCTTCATCACTTGGTCCAACAAATTCCTCCATTGCTTTGTCACTCATTTGCACTTTTTGAAGCTTTTGATAATAATACTCATCTAACTCCAATCCTGTAATCGTAATTTTTTTATCAGAAAGGACAACCGTATCATTACAAAGCAAGTGAATCCCCATTTTACGAAGTTCCTGCTCGTACTCTCGATAACGATCTTCATATTCATCTGGATTAAACTTCATTCGGGTCTCATGATTTCCATTTGCATAATAAATTGGAAATTGCATGGATAAATTTTGTAACAATGTACGAGCATTTCCCATATCTTTTCCTTTTTTTCCAATAATCATATCACCGCCAATTAAGACAAAATCTGGTTTTTCATCTTGAATTACTTGAATTAACTTTGAATTTCCTCTTCCATAACAGTTATTATGCAAATCTGATAAAAACGCTATTTTTACACCGTCTGCTTCCTTTCCAATTTTTCTATGGTAAATGACATATCGTTTCATCTTAAAAGTAGAATTTTCATAAAAAATACGGCATAATATGAAAACTGCCACAATGAAAGTAATAATAAAAATAGTTTTCATAACACTCCTTTCCTATCTAAGCGGCAATAAGGCAAATATCACCGCTTATTATAACATACATAATTGTGTTTTTAAAGGCACAATACAAAAAGCCTTTAGAAGAATCATCCTCTAAAAGCTCTTTGGATTCAAGTACAAACGATTGTCATTATGCACTTTGTTCTATTGATTTAATACCTCTTGGATTCCCCCCTATCTATAAAGAAATATATTGTTCTATAATTCGCAAAAAACTTATTTTATACGACATTTTTTCGATATCTTCTTTTGCTGTTAACAATACACTTCCTATCTCTTTTCCATCGACTTTATAATGAAGAACTCCAAGTTCTTGCCCCATCTTTACAGGCGCTTTTATTTTTTTCTTTACTTCTAGTTCTGTTGTAATTTCTCCTTTTTTCCCATTTACAAAAACATAACGAAATGGCTCTGTGGCTTTTAATGCTACATCTTTTTTCATTCCTTGTGCCACTAAAACTTTTGGCAAATTTTTGATCCCTTCGGTGTCTTCGTAAACAACGCAGTTAGCAAATCCATAATCCAATAATTTCGAAGAATCTCTCACTCTCGCCTTAGAATCGGGAGCTCCCATAACAACTGAAATAAGCTTAATTCCATTTCTTTCTGCTGTTGCTGTTAAACAAAACTTAGCTTTACTAGTAGATCCAGTTTTTAAACCTGTAGCACCTTGATAATGTCTTATCAATTTGTTGGTATTTGAAAGAGTAAATGGTTTTGAACCTTGTTTTGTTACATGAGTGATATCTTCTTGCCAAATAGAAGCATATTCATGAATTTTTGGATATTTCAAAGAAAGCTCTCGTGACATAATTGCCACATCTTTCGCAGAAGAATAATGTTGTTCATCTTCTGTTAAACCACAACAATCCACAAAATGTGTTTGCTTCATAGAAAGGCCTTCTGCCCGTTCATTCATCATTTTCACAAATGCTTCTTCGCTCCCTGCTATGTATTCTGCCATCGCAACACTGGCATCATTTCCACTAGCAACAACAATACATTTGATAAGGGTTTCTACTGTCTGAACTTCCCCCTCCTCTAAAAAAACTTGAGAACCTCCCATCGATTTTGCATGAGCACTTGTCGTCACTTCATCCGTCAATTGAATTTTACCAGACTCCAATGCATCAAAAATTAAAATTAATGTCATAACCTTTGTGATACTGGCTGGACTTCTCATTTCATCACTATTCTTTTCACAAATAATCTGTCCTGTTGTCTCTTCCATTAAAAGATAAGAAGGTGCATCCAGTTGTAATACTTCTTGTGTCGATGATTCCTTTTGATTTGTCTCTTTCTTTTCTTCCTCTTTTTCTACCTCCCATTGTACAAAAGAATTTGGCTTTCCATAGACAATATTGGAAAAAGAAAAGGAAGTAAAAAGTGATAATACAAACATCCAAACCACAAAAATACGTTTCCTTTTAAAAAAAGATCTTCGTTCCATAAAGGAAAATCTCCTATTTTTACTCTTGTAATAATGTACGATCTCTTCCTTTAAAATATGCTTGTATCACTATTTACTTCCTTTTTTCGTGCATTTTTCTATTAGATTTTCTTAAATACTTTTAATTGTAAGCACTTGATATCCTGATTTTTGAATTCTTGTTTTGATCATTTCATCGTCACAGTCTGACTTCATATAAAGATCCGCCATCTTTTTCTTTAAATTCACTTTCATATAACATCCATCTTCTATATTGAATGCATTCTCAATTCGAGTGACACAGTTTTTACAAGTCATGCCTTCAATTTGAATTAAGCGATGATAAGGATAGTGAGATAATTCTTTATCTTTTACCTTTATCTTCTTCTCTACATCTCCCCCGCTACCGCAACAACCTTGAGACAATTTTTTCATATAACTACGTACTCCAAAAATTGCAATAATAACAAGTAGTAAACAAATAATGGCTGTTGACATATTCATAATTCATTCCTCCTTACAGACCAATGCGCTCTGCTAATGCCTGTTCTAATGCAGTGGCACTGCTTGTTGCAATACGCAAAATCTGTATATTATTTTTCTTTGCTTCTTTACTAGCACTCATCGCCATTTTATGGGAGACTGTGTTCGTAAATAAAATCATAAGATCTGGACATCCTAACTTCTTTCGTAACATTCCGTTTTCTTTTGCAAATACTTTCGCCTTACAACCATAATTTCTGCAAATATCTTCATATTGACATACCATTCGTTCGTTACCACCTACAATAACAACACTCATTTCAAAACACCTCTTTTTCTTTTATTTTACGAAGTTAGTTTAAACTAACTAAATAGTAACACAAATAAAATTGGCTGTCAATATCTTTTATCTGCTAAAGCTGTAAAGCGCCTTCTAATTTTTTCTTAAATTTTTCACTATCCAATTCTCTCGGGTGCCATCCCTGTTTTATTAGCCACTTTATCGCATCGTCGGCCATTTTTAATAAATCTGCATGATCGTACACATCGGCTAATACAAAATCTAAAATTCCACTTTGTCGAATTCCAAAAAAATCTCCTGGTCCACGAAGGCGTAAATCTTCATTTGCAATAAAAAATCCATCATTGGATTTATTTAAAATAGATAATCGTTCCATTGTCTCTTGTTTTTTACTACCACTCATAAAAATACAATAGGACTGAAATCCACCTCGCCCAACACGTCCGCGTAACTGGTGTAACTGAGCGAGTCCAAAACGTTCTGCATTTTCTACCATCATAACCGTAGCATTTGGCACATTAATTCCGACTTCAATTACAGTCGTGGAGACAAGTACATCGATTTCATGCCTAGAAAATTGCTCCATAATCTCTTGCTTATTCGCCTGTTTCATCTTTCCATTTAAACAGGCAACACGAATTCCGGCTCTTAACTGCTGTTGTAATTTTACCGTATAGTCAGTTACATTCTCCGCTTCTATCGTTTCACTCTCTTCGACCATTGGACAGATCACATAAACTTGCCTTCCTAGCTCCACTTGGTTTTCTATAAAACGATAGGCTTTTGGACGATAACTTGTATCCACAACACAGTTCTTAATCGGAAGACGGTTCGCTGGCAACTCATCAATCACAGAAATATCCAAATCCCCATATAAAATAATGGCAAGTGTTCTAGGAATCGGTGTTGCACTCATAACAAGCACATGAGGTTGTTTTCCTTTTGATGCTAATGCTTCCCTTTGACGCACGCCAAAACGATGTTGCTCATCGGTAATAACAAGAGCCAAATTCGCATACTCCACCTGCTCTTGAATTAAAGCATGAGTTCCTATAATAAGATCTAACTCATGATTTTTTAATTGTTCATAAATAACACGTTTCTCAGACATCTTCGTTGCACCCGTCAGCAACCCAACACGAACGTTATATGGGGCAAGTAAGCCTTCAATCGTCTCATAATGCTGTCTTGCAAGAACTTCTGTCGGAACCATCAAAGCGCCTTGGTATCCAGCCTTTACGGTATCCAACAATGCCAATACTGCTAAAATCGTCTTTCCTGAACCAACATCTCCTTGAACAAGGCGATTCATAATTTTTTTACTGCTTAAATCCCCTTTTATTTCCTCATACGCCCGCATCTGTGCACCAGTTAAAGAATATGGCAACGATTGTAATAAAGCGTTCGTTTCCTTTGATGGCATGATTTTATAATGATTATGGACAACGATTGTCTGTTCTTTCATTAAGTACATAGCATTTAAAAACAAGAAAAATTCATCAAAAATCAATCGTTTCTTCGCTTCAATTAATCGCTCCTTACTTACTGGAAAATGCACTTCTGCTAACGCATCACTATAATTCCAAAATTGATATTTCTCTATGACTGCTTTTGGCATATATTCTTTTTGGGATTTTATGTAAGGCATCACTTGTATCATAGCTTTTTGTACCGTTTTGTTCGTTAAACCTTCGGTTAAAGAATATACCGGCTGAAGCGTCACTCTCATCCGCTCATACTGCTCTTCGGTATAATACTCTGGATGTTCGATAGTCAATCTGCCTTTTTTATAAACGGGTGTGCCAACAAAAATCCAAGTCTGCCCAGCATGCAATGTTTTCTTTAAAAACGGCATATTATACCACATTAAAGTTACTTTGCCAGACAAATCTTCCGCTGTACACGTTACAATTTTAAACTTTTTTACTAGTCGAACAAGAATTGGTGAGGATATCATAAGACGAAACGCCATACGTTCTCCTTCTTGTGCTTCATTTAAAAGAATTGGCTCTTCATAAGTCAAATAACACTTTGGATAAAACTGTACCAAATCTTCAATTGTATCCAGTTTTAATCGATGAAAATAAGCTGTTGTCTTATCTCCAACGCCTTTTAAACTGGAAATTAAATCATTTCCTTCCATTTTCCTTCCTTTCTCTTCTTCTTTTTATTGCTTTTTCTTTCCTTTCTTATTTTTGATTTTCCTTTAAAATATGATTTAATAAGGCTTTACAGCCTTCTAATACGTCTTCATAAGTACGGTCAAAATCCCCTGTATACCATGGATCCGCAATATCTCTTGGATTCTCTGAAAAATCTAACAAACGATGAACTTTCTTTTCAGGATCGGAACCAACAATTTTTAATATGTTCTGAATGTTCCACTGCTCCATTCCAATGAGATAGTCATAGGTATTATAATCTTTTTTCGTTAGTTGAACTGCATACTTCCCTTTTGTAGAAATCCCATATTGTGCAAGTTTATTTCTTGTTCCATGATGCACAGGATTTCCAATTTCCTCTCGGCTTGTGGCAGAGGACGCGATAAAAAACTCTTCTGCTAATCCTTCTTTTTCTACTAAATCTTTCATAACAAATTCAGCCATTGGTGAACGACAAATGTTACCATGGCAAATAAATAGTATTTTTATCATCTATCTAAAACTCCTTAAATTTACTGTATTTCCTTGATTTTTAAAAGATTCCCGGCTTTCTGTTTCTTTCACTCCCATGGTATAGTCTAGCATAACTTTGACCTCAAGAGTAGTACAAAAGTAGCAAATCAGCCTTCCTATTCCTATTTTACTACTTGATCTTTTTGTAGTTTAATCAACCATACTTTTGCATCCGACAGTTTTACTCTGTCAATTCTCTGATTCCCGAAACTTTTTTTAGCCAAGATATTGATTACAGGATTATATTTTCGCTCATCTTAACAGCTCCTTTCCATGAAAAAGAGCCTCGCCTACGATATACTAACAATATACCATAGTCGGAGGCTATTTTCTATTGATAAATAGGACAGGATTCACAATCTCCAGTAGTATGCAGAATGTACGCCTGTGCTTCTCCTGCATTCTTATGCGCTTCTTACTGATGCTTATTATATGGCAACCAATTTTTTCAGAAAATGTTCAAACCGTTTTCTCTTTATCAGAATTTTAATACCGTTTTGAATCACAAATCCGGAATCTATATTTTCAGAAACAAATTTTCCGAAGCTTTTTTCTCCTATAGTGAAAATATTCCGAGGCTTCTTCTATTGTAAAACAAAATTTATCTTTCATTTTTAAGGATACTCTGGACTTCAGCCGACAGACCTGAAAAGACTTATCGGGAGTATTTTTAATTTTATCTAATGTCATTCCTTTGGAGTACAAAAGAACGGCGGCCTTGAATTGTGATTCAAAACCGCCGCAGAGATAGATATGAAAATTGAGAAAAAAACACCTGTCCTGTCAACGTTTTTTTCTTTCCCTATCAGACAAGGCAGAGTGATTTTTTGTAATTAATTACTTTTGCACCTGCTTCTGAACCTGCAAAAGCGTTCAATCCATCAATTGGTATAATATCCATCTCTAGTTCTGCAATCAAAGCTTTTGTTGCTTCTGCTTCCTTCTCTGTTCCAATAGACTCCAACCAAGTAGTGCCAGCTGCTCTTGCTTCAGCACAGCAAGAAGGAGCTTTTATTAATTTTTTTACTTTCTGAATGACATCTTCTTTTACAGCTTGTTCCATAATGATTCCTGCCTTTCTAAAACTTCCGTTTTTCTTTCATTACACACCGCTATACTGTTTCTGTACAGAAAAATAAGTATCAATTCTTCCTATCATCTTTTATCTTACGAATGAACGAGATATCTGCTGGCAACTATTCTGCCTTGTCTAGCTTTCTCATTTCGACTTTTAATTTCTGACATAGGAACTGCTGTTTCTTCTGTAACATCAAATCCAGACCTAACAATAGGAATTGTATATAAATATCATAATTCTTTTTGAGTATATTCAAATCCTTTGTATTGTTTTTTAGGCTTACGATGAATATAAACCGTTGCTGATTGTTTTGGGCAGATATTTACACATCGATAGCATAATGTACACTGACCACTTTCCATTACTTTACCATCTACTATTTTTAAATTGTTCATTGGACAATGCTTTACACAAATTCCACATTGTATACAATCCTTATCTACTTGAAAAGAACTTTTTGCTTTCTGCTCAATTTTAGGATAAGCAATATTTTGTGTCTTACCAAGTAAGGTAGAAAAAATATTCCATCCTCTTTTCTTAACGACTCCATTTTGAATGTCTTGGCATATTTCCTCTATTTTTAAAAGTGCTTTTTGTGGTTTTTGAACCAATTCTTTCTCCCTCATTGGGAACACAAAAAAATTACATATATTGTTGGGCATACGAAAATGTTCCGCATATATAACATGTTCATCACACCCAGGTATTAAACGTGCAAACGCTCTTGCTCCATCTCCTGAAAATAACATTTGAGTACAAAAAATCACCAATTTTTTTGTTTGAAAAATCCCAAGATATTGTTGTACAAATTTTCTCATAATCATTGGAACACAGGAACCATAAATAGGGTAGCTGACAGCTACTGTATCTGTTTCTTGTAACAAATTCTCAAAATCAACATTCTCTTCTATACTATAACATGGAGCCTTCATTCTTATTACAAATTGTTCTGATATATATTTGGAATTTCCTGTTCCTGAAAAATAGAGTACTAACATTTTATTTTCACTCCTTCATTCTACACAAATTCATGATACTCTTTTTTCTTTGTGAAATAAATAACATTTGCTCCTGGATCAATCATAGGAGTATCTCTTTTCTCATATATAATATTTTGTATTTAGAATTTTAACTTAAATTATCTAATACTTATCATTTTTGCTTTCATATGAAAACTTTCTTTGTAT
>UQVN01000095.1 GCA_900544525.1 uncultured Eubacteriales bacterium | reverse complement strand
GAACCTCTTTTTTATACTATTTATATAATAATTACTATGGCCATTATTTATCTTTTAACGCCGCTTGTGCCGCTGCAAGGCGTGCAATTGGTACACGGAATGGAGAACAAGATACATAGTTTAATCCAACTCTATGGCAGAACTCAATAGAAGATGGATCACCACCATGTTCTCCACAGATTCCTAATTTTAAATCCGGTTTTACCAAACGACCTTTTTGGGCTGCCATTTGAACAAGCTGTCCTACTCCATTTTGATCCAATCTTGCAAATGGATCGGATTCATAAATTTTATTTTTATAATAAGCATCTAAGAATTTACCAGCATCATCACGAGAGAACCCAAATGTCATTTGTGTTAAATCGTTTGTACCAAAGGAGAAAAAGTCTGCTTCTTCTGCAATTTCGTTAGCAAGAAGAGCTGCTCTTGGAATTTCGATCATCGTACCAACTTTGTATTGGATATCAGATCCTTTTTCCTTTTTCACTTGCTCTGCTGTTACTACAACAACATCTTTGACATATTTTAATTCTTTTTTCTCTCCAACTAATGGAATCATAATTTCTGGAACAATATCAAAACCTTTTTCTTCTTTCACTTCAATCGCTGCTTCCATTACGGCTCTTGTTTGCATTTTTGCAATTTCTGGATAAGTAACAGCAAGACGACATCCACGATGTCCCATCATAGGATTGAATTCATGAAGCGCATCACAAGTAGCTTTTACTTCCTCTACAGAAAGTCCCATATCTTCTGCTAATTCTTTAATATCTTCTTCTTCTGTTGGAACAAATTCATGAAGAGGTGGATCGAGATAACGAACCGTCATTGGTCTACCTTCTAGCACTTCATACATTCCTTTAAAATCGGCTTTTTGGAATGGTAATAATTCCATTAACGCTCTTTCTCTTGCCTCTTGTGTTTTACATAAGATCATTTTTCTAATTCTTGGAATTCTTTGTGCATCAAAGAACATATGCTCAGTACGGCAAAGACCAATTCCTTCTGCTCCTAGTCTTACTGCATTCGCTGTATCCGCAGGAGTATCTGCATTGGTACGAACTTGTAAGGTTCTATATTCATCTGCCCATGCCATAATTCTTCCAAAATTACCATCTACAGAGGCATCCACTGTCTTAATATCCCCTTTATAAATATTACCAGTAGAACCATCTAAAGAAATATAATCTCCCTCATGGAATGTATGACCACCCAATGTAAATACTTTTGCCTCTTCATCAATCACAATTTCTCCACAACCAGATACACAACAAGTACCCATACCACGAGCTACAACAGCTGCATGAGATGTCATACCACCACGAACAGTTAAAATACCTCGAGACGCTTGCATACCTTCAATATCTTCTGGAGATGTTTCTAAACGAACAAGAATCACTCGTTCTCCTCTTGCTCCTGCTTTTTTCGCATCATCTGCCGTAAAATATACTTTACCTGCACCAGCACCTGGAGAAGCAGGAAGAGCGCTACCAATCACTTCGCCCTCTTTTAATGCATCTTTATCAAAGGTTGGATGAAGCAACTGATCTAAAGATTTTGCATCAATACGAAGTACCGCTTCTTGTGGAGTAATCATACCTTCATCCACTAAATCACAAGCAATTTTAATCGCTGCATGAGCGGTTCTCTTTCCATTACGAGTCTGTAAGAAATACAATTTTCCTTCTTGAATGGTAAATTCCATATCTTGCATATCCCGATAATGGTTTTCTAGCTTCATAGCTAATTCCATAAATTCTTTATAACAATCAGGAAGATCCTCTGCTAATTTGGAAATTGGCTGTGGTGTACGAACACCCGCAACAACGTCTTCTCCTTGTGCATTAATTAAATATTCTCCAAAAATACCTTTCTCACCAGTAGAAGGATTACGGGTAAAGGCAACTCCAGTACCAGAGGTATTGCCCATATTACCAAATACCATTGTCTGTACATTAACAGCAGTTCCCCAATCTCCTGGAATGTCATTCATCCGTCGATATACGATAGCACGTGGATTATCCCAAGAACGAAATACAGCTTTTACTGCTCCCATTAATTGCTCTGCTGGGTTTTGTGGGAATTCTTGTTGCATCGCCTTTTCATAAAGAGCCTTGAATCTCTTAACGAGTTCTTTCATATCCTCAATATCAAGCTCTGTATCAAAAGTGACACCTTTTGTGCTTTTTACTTCATCAATAATTTTCTCAAAATAAGATTTTGGTATTTCCATTACAACGTCAGAATACATTTGGATAAATCTTCGATAGGAATCGTATGCAAATCTTGGATTGCCAGTTTTCTTTGCAAAACCTTCCACTGCCACATCATTTAATCCTAAATTCAAAATAGTATCCATCATACCTGGCATGGAGGCTCTTGCTCCTGAACGAACAGAAACTAGTAATGGATCTTCATTGTCGCCAAATTTCTTACCATTGATTTCTTCTAATGTATGTAGGGCTTCAAAAATCTGTTGCTTAATTTCTTCTGAAATTTGCTTTCCTTGTGTATAGTAGTCCGTACAAGCCTCTGTTGTTACGGTGAATCCTTGAGGAATTGGCAAACCTAAGTTTGTCATCTCTGCCAAGTTAGCACCTTTACCTCCGAGAAGGTTTCTCATATCTGCATTGCCTTCTTTGAACATATAAACCCATTTAGCCATAGTAATTTACCTCCTAAATTCACTACTTTTTGAAACCATATTTATTATAACATATTTAGACCTTTTTGTGAACACTTTGCTGTTAATTCTTTTCATTTCCATATATTTTTTATGCATTTTAACTATTAAATCGATATATTTCAACAATTTCAATCATAAATCCTCTCCCATGGCTTGTTGTCTTTGCGTAAACAAAAAACGCAATCTTAGAAAAAGCTTTCTGGCTCTTTCTAAGACTGCGCTTCTTATCGTCTCTTCTTAAAATTCAAATTTCTTTTCAAAGTATGCTTTTAAGTCTTCAATTTTTATTCTTTCTTGCTCCATAGTATCGCGATCACGAACAGTCACTGCACCATCTGTTTCAGATTCAAAATCATATGTGATACAGAATGGAGTACCAATTTCATCTTGTCTTCTATAACGTTTTCCAATGTTTCCTCTATCATCATATTCACAGTTATAGTATTTTGATAACTCTGCGTAAATTTTTTCTGCTCCTTCTCCTAATTTTTTGGATAAAGGAAGAATACCGATTTTCACAGGAGCTAACGCTGGATGGAAGTGAAGAACCGTACGAACATCTCCACCTTCTAATTCTTCTTCATCATAAGCACCGCATAAGAAAGCAAGTGTCACACGGTCAGCACCTAATGATGGTTCGATAACATATGGAATATATTTTTCTTTTTTCTCATCATCAAAATAAGTTAAATCTTGTCCAGACACATTTTGATGCTGTGTTAAATCGTAATCTGTACGATCTGCGATTCCCCATAATTCTCCCCAACCAAATGGGAATAAGAATTCAATATCAGATGTTGCCTTACTATAGAAAGAAAGCTCTTCTTGATCATGGTCACGAACTCTCATCTCTTCTTCTTTCATACCAAGAGATTTTAACCAATTAATACAGAAGTTTTTCCAGTAATTAAACCATTCAAGATCCGTATCTGGTTCACAGAAGAATTCTAATTCCATCTGTTCAAATTCACGTGTACGGAATGTAAAGTTACCTGGAGTAATTTCATTACGGAAAGATTTACCGATCTGTCCAATACCAAAAGGAATTTTTTTACGAGATGTTCTTTGCACATTTTTAAAGTTTACAAAAATACCCTGTGCAGTTTCTGGTCTTAAATACACCGTATTTTTTGCATCTTCTGTTACTCCTTGGAATGTTTTAAACATTAAGTTAAATTGACGAATTCCTGTAAAGTTATGTTTTCCACAAGTTGGACATGGAACTTCATGTTCTTTAATAAACTGTTCCATTTGTTCATTTGTCCATCCGTCCACAGAACTTCCAAGTTCGATTCCTTTTTCTCCTGCAAAATCTTCAATAATTTTATCTGCACGGAATCTTTCATGACATTCTTTGCAGTCCATTAATGGATCAGAAAAGCCACCTAAATGTCCAGATGCTACCCAAGTTTGAGGATTCATAAGGATAGCACAATCTACACCAACATTATATGGGTTTTCTTGAATGAATTTTTTCCACCAAGCTTTTTTTACATTGTTTTTTAATTCAACACCAAGATTTCCATAGTCCCAAGTATTTGCAAGTCCTCCATAAATATCAGATCCTGGATACACAAATCCTCTGGCTTTCGCTAAAGCAACGATTTTCTCCATTGTCTTTTCCATAGTTTCTTTACCTCTACATTCTATTTTCTTAATTATTCTTTAAAACGATTATGCTATTATCCATACCGTTTGTCAAGTTATTTGACAAAATCTTATTATCCTTTTTGTTTATAAAGGATGACACTTTCTGTTCCAGCGGGAACTTTTACTAAATTTTTCTTTACTAACTCTATGCTTTTTGAATAATACAAAATGTCTCCATCAACTAATACTTGTATTTCTTCAGGGTCTTTTATTTTTACATATTGAAGTTCCCCATCCTCTTTGATACCATCGATTACTTCTTCCTTAGAATCCGCATCGATAAACGTCAACTGATCCTGAAATACTTGTTTACTATATACTCCCGTTTCTAAAACGGTATCCGTAAACTGTACATAATCTTCCACTGACTGATACTTTAAATCTAAAGTAACTTTTTTATCTTCCACTTTAAACTCTGAAACAGAAACACTCTCTTCCCCACGAGCTTCTTGTTGACTTTTTACTTCTTCTTCAATAAAAGATTTCAATTCTTCTTCCTTATAATAAGATTTATCAAAATCTTCAACGGAAAGACTTTCTACCGTATTATCTTTCTTTAAATACACGGTGTTTTTATCCATTTTTTTCATAGGATTTCCGCAGGCTGTTAAAAGACTTGCTGTCAAACAGAAAATCGCCATCATTTTTGTAGTTTTTTTCACAATAAACTCCTATCCTGTCACGTTATTTTCATTCCTACCCTTTTGGTGACAATATAAAATTTTACGTTCTTCTTATTGTACCGTCTATTGTTTCAATTTTCAATAACTATCCATAAGAAAATCCAAAGTTTTGAATTTTTTATCCACATACACGCGAATATATTGTTCTGTAATGGCTTTTAATTGTTTTAATACTTCGCCCGAAACCGTAAACGTATACAATTTCTCTAACGGACTGGCCAAAATATATTGTAATGCATAAAGAGTGGATGGATGAATTCCAATCGTCCCTTTCATCATTTTTTTACAATCCGCGCAGAGAACTCCTCCGCTCTCACTGTCAAACGCAACTAATTGATCTTCTTTTTTGCACTTAACACAGCAAAATGTTTCCATAGCCTGTCCATAATACGCTAACACTTTAATTTCATAAATATAGCGCACTAATGATTTCTTAATTGTCCCTTTTCCAAGAGCTCGTAAACTCTGATACAGCAATTTTAAAATCGCACCCTCATCATTATTTTCTCTTGTCAAATAATCTGCAAATTCACAAAAATACATCCCAAGATAAATGCTATCCAAATCATTGCGAAGTTCTTGAAAGTAATTGGTGATTTCTGCATGATGTAAGTTATAAGAACTACGCCCTTCATAAAAAGAAAATTGTCCAAAAGAAAAAGGCTGACAAATAGCAACAAATGGACTATTGGGTCTTCTTGCTCCCTTTGCAAAAGCAGAAATTTTTCCTCTTTCTTTTGTAAGCAGTACAATTCTCTTGTCAAAATCCCCCACATTAGAAGCGGATAAAACCATAGCTGTCATTGTAACAAGTTCACCCATTTTTCTTCTCTCCTAAATTCTTTATAAGTTTAGATCTTTTTTATCATAACCGTAGTTCTTTAATAATAATTCGCTATCACGCCAATCTTTCTTCACTTTTACCCAAAGCTGTAAATTGACCTTCACATCCAACAAACCTTCGATCTCAATGCGAGCTTGTGTTCCAATTTTCTTTAACATGGCTCCTTGTTTTCCAATAATAATTCCCTTATGAGAATCTCTTTCGCATACGATAGTTGCATCAATATCCACAATGGCACCATTTGGACGTGTCTTCATCTGATCGATCATAACAGCAATTCCATGAGGTACTTCTTTATCCAAACAACGAAGTGCCTTTTCACGGATTAATTCCGCTACAATCTGACGCTCTGGCTGATCGGTAATGGTATCTTCATCATAATACTGTGGTCCTTCTGGAAGTTGTTTTAAAATCGCTTGAATGACCTCATCCATATTGCGACTTCTTAGGGCGGATACTGGAATCATATCGGCAACTGGAAGAACGCCTTGATACGCCTTCATCACTGCTCCAATTTGATTTTTATCAATGGTATCGATTTTATTAATAATTAGAATCACTGGTGTCTTTGTCTGTTTTAACTGTTCAATAATATATTGCTCTGCTGGCCCAATGTATTCACTGGCTTCTACTACCCATAAGATAACATCCACTTCATTTAATGTTCTTTGAGCTACTGTCAACATATATTCTCCAAGTTTATTTTTTGCTCGGTTCATCCCTGGAGTATCAAGAAAAATAATCTGCCCTTTTTCATCCGTATAAACCGTCTGAATTCGGTTTCTTGTGGTCTGTGGTTTATTGGATGTAATTGCAATTTTTTGTCCAATTAAATGATTCATTAATGTTGATTTTCCAACATTTGGACGTCCGATCAGTGTCACAAATCCAGATTTAAATTTATTTTTTGCCATATTATATTCCCTTTCTTTTCTAGCCAATGAAAGAAAATCCTTTCTCATCAGCTCTTTGTCATAACGTATAAGAGATCCAACTATGCTCCATTGGATCTCTTATTTTCATCGCTTGCTTTTCCTCCTTTAGAAAATGCTGCGAAGTTGTTTAAACTGTCCTTCACTTTCTTTTAATTTTGTTTCGCCACCAACAGCACAAATCAATTTTTCTTCTGTAACGGAATGAATTAAGTCCGCTAATCCACGAATCGTCTCTTGATTTGTAGCAAGAAGTTCATCACGCTCTCTTTGTAATTCTTCTTCTGTGACTCCCATTAAATAACAGTTGAAAGAACGTGCTCCTTTTGCAGAAGGTTCCATTGGAATATCCATAGAACCAATGGCTCCAATAATATATTTTGTCATATCCCGATCGTCACAATCAAATCCTCTTACATAATCTGAGGCTTTTTGGTACACTTCAAATGTCTCCATAAGGTTTGGATCGCGATAAGAAGTGAAATAAGAATCTCCTGTTCTCGTAAATCCACACATACAGCCATAAGCTCCACCTTTCACACGAATATTCAACCATAAATAATCGTAGGAGAACATCACTTGTAACGCTTTTAACGCTCCTGTATACTGAAATCCTTTTTCACAGAAATTACCGCCTGTTGCCACATACTGCACTTGACTAGCTGTTTGGAATCCTTCGTTTTTCACAGAAGGCTCTACTACTAAAAGCTCTCTTTCTTCTGCATCTTCATAAAGAGAAGATACAAAATGTTCAAATCCTGTTTTCAATGTGTCTTTTGCTAAAACGCCAGAAGTATAACTTACGATTAAGTTTTGTTTTTGGAACATTGCCTTTTGTGTTTCTTTTAATTGTTCTATGAGCCAATCTGCCTTTTCTTCATAATTTTCTAATAAATCAAGTAGCATACTATAGAACGTAACTCCTAATACACATTCCTTTTCGTAAGATACTTTTGAAAAATAAGACATCACGCGGTTTGCAGATACAGAATGTCCTTGTGCGGATAACTGCATTTGCATACGGGATTTTGTCTCTTCTAATACTTCTTTTAAACGTTTTTTATCATCTAATTTAGAATGGAATAAAATTTCTTTCATTAATTCTAACATAGAATCGCATTTATCTTCTAACGCTTTACCACGAATCTCAAAGATTGGAAGTGGATTTTTATTCTTTGTTGGTAAAACAGTTACATTTGTATAAATGCCACCTGTTTCAATATTCACTTCATTGGCTAACTCATTATAAGTAAAATGTTCCGTATCCACAAACTGATAAATTGCTGTTAATAAAGAGGCAAAAGACAGCTGTTGTTCTGTTAAATGATCCAATTTGAAATTCAAAGAGGTATAAACAATTCCATTTGTAAATAATTCATGGCTAATGACTTTTGTACCACAAATTTCTTCTTCCTTATTATAAAGTGGTTGAATTTCTTTTTTAATATCTGAAATTTCAAGCATAGGAATGGACAATAACTCTTCTTGTGTGGATGGTTCATCTTGATAAGCCTTTAACGCTTTTGTGCCTTCTACAATCGCCTCTTTTTCTTCTCTTGTGAGAGTTTTTTCATAGGCACTTAATTTTTCCTTTACCTTTTGCTCTGCCTCATCATTTAATCCTTTTTTCGGTTTTAACACGACCACTGTTGTATGATCGTTATGAAGGAAGTAACGTTCTATTAATTGTTCAAAATAACCAGAATCTAAATTTTGTTTTAAAAATGCAAAGGTTTCTTCTGTCTGTAAATGAATAAATGGCTTCGCATCATCATAAAGCCAGCTATCAAATAATTGAAGTCCATACATTAAACCTTTTGGAAATCTTCCAAAATTTGCTTCCCGATATTTGAACTCATAATAATTAATAGCAGCTTCTAAAGAACGGCGATCCACTCCTTGTTCTACTACGCGTTTAAACTCTCCATAAAGAATGGATAAAAACTTTTCTTCATCTGATGGATTTGCATTTTTTGCAATGACAGAAAACATTGGCTGTAATAAGCCATTATCATAAGAACTATCGATATCTTTTCCAATTCCACTATCGATTAATGCCTTTTTAATTGGAGCTCCTGGAGCAGAAAATAAAGCATAATCAAGAATTTGAAAAGCAAGATATAATTCTTTATCAAGACTTGTTCCAACAACGGTATTCCAACTTAAATACGTATTATCTTCTTCCTTCTCAGATTCACTAATAGAATACTCTTCTACCACTCGTCTTTCTGCCATAGAAGCATCACAAGTCGTAATCGCAGAATCAATTTGTAGTTCCTCAAACTTGCTTAAATAATGTTCGTCCATCCACGCTAGATCTTTTTCAAAATCCATATCCCCATAGAGATAAATATAACTGTTAGATGGATGATAGTAAGTTCTATGAAATTCTAAAAAGTCTTCCTGTGTTAAATCTGGAATATACTTTGGATCTCCACCAGATTCAAACTCATATGGTGTTCCTTTTAATAATGAAACTTTTATTAAACGAGAAAGCTGTTCATCAGCAGAAGAAAATGCACCTTTCATTTCATTATAAACAACACCATTATATTGGATTGGCGCATCCATTGTCTCGGCTTCATAATGCCAGCCTTCTTGCATCATAATCTGTGGACGTTCGTAAATATTTGGATAAAATACAGCATCTAAGTAAACGTGCATTAGATTATGAAAATCTTTATCATTACAACTTGCCACTGGATAAACAGTTTTATCTGGATAGGTCATGGCATTTAAAAAGGTATTTAATGAACCTTTTACTAATTCAATAAATGGATCTTTTGCTGGAAACTCCTTAGAGCCACATAATACGGAGTGTTCCATAATATGAGGTACTCCTGTATTGTCCTTTGGTGGTGTACGGAATCCAATCGTGAATACTTTATTCTCATCTTCATTGGAAATAACAACAATTCTCGCTTTTGTCTTATTATGGCGAATAATATATCCTGTTGCATTTAATTCTTTTAAATGAGTGCGTTCTTCTAGTGTATACGCCCCATAGACTTGTCCTATTGTTTCAAACATATCGTTATTGTACAAAATAACTTGTTATTCTGTACACTCCTTTCCTTTTTTCTAATTCATTAAAAACGAATTCTTCTCCCTAACTTCTCCATTCATTATACGGGATTCTTTTCATTCTTACAACTGCTTTTCCATGAATCTACCAGTTTCTATTCTTGCTGTAATTTTTTCTCATTGTTGTTTCCTCAAAAAATCTCCAAAATATTTGGTATTTTTTCCTTCCTAACAACATTTATTTCCCTTTTATTCTCTTCTCATACCCAAACACTCATAAAAAAAGCAGCTAATCAACGATGAGAAGAACGCTTTGGGAACTTCTCACGTTCGTGGTCGAAAAGATTAACTGCTTATGTAAATTTCAATATGAACTTATTAAATTATATTTTATCTTTTATTCTACTATCTCTTTTGAAATAATATGATATGGAATTGCTACAACTAAAATAGAACCAAGAAGATTACCAATACTTACAATGGCAATATTATAAATATATCCTGCAATACTGACATCCGCTCCTGCTCCATTTAATAATCCAATCATTAAAACACTCATATTTGCAATGCTATGTTCAAATCCACAGATCATAAAGATCATAATGCACCAAAATACCATAATCAACTTTCCAGACTCTGATTTTAATTTAATGCTACACCAGATAGCGAGGCATACTAATATGTTACAAAACATTGCTCGTATTAAAAGAGACAAAGGTGCAATTGCCATTTTTCCTTCTGCAATGGTAGCAAAATAAGCACCTACACTGCCTTTTGGTATTCCTGTTAATTGAAATGCAACAGCAGAAATGAGAGACCCAATTAAGTTTCCAATCCAACAGATGACCCAAAGTCGAATCGTATCTTTCCATGGCACTTGCTTTCTTAAGGAAGCAGAAGCCATTACAAAATTATTTCCTGTATATAATTCTGCTCCAGCCATTACGATGAGACTAAGAGCGGAAGCAAATGTGATTGCTTGAATCACTTTTGTTAACGATGCTACTTCTCCTACTGATACAATTGAGCCAATTAAAAAAGCTACAAATCCTCCTACTGCAATAAAAAGTCCTGCAATAATCGATGAAATAAAATAGCCCAATGGATTTTTCTTTAAAAAACGATTTTTTATCATTCCTGTTTTCACAACATCTTGAAATTCTTCTTGAAACATTCCATTTTTCCTCTCTTTCTTAGATTTTCTATTTTGTCATCATTCGTTTTTTAACTCCTTTGTGAATAAATATAAATCTATTTATTCAATTTATCTTTTCTTTCAAGAGTTTATCAAAACGATGAAAAGCACATTTTATAGTTTTCTCTCATAAATGATTT
>UQVN01000094.1 GCA_900544525.1 uncultured Eubacteriales bacterium | reverse complement strand
TAGGAATTTATAAAGAATATAAAAATCAAGTATCAAAAGATGGTGAAGAAGTCGAAATTACCATTGATAAAGGAACAACTACAAAAGAGATCGCAAAGATTCTAAAAGAAGATGGGTTAATTCAACACGAATTAGCATTTATGATGAAAGTAAAAGAATCGGACTATGCAGGAAAGCTTCGCTATGGAACATTTCAACTTCATAAAGGAATGAGTATCGAAGATATATTAAAATCTCTTTCCGAAGGTGGACAAGAAAAAGATGTGATAAAAATCGTTGTTCCAGAAGGATATACGGTTCAAATGATTGCAAAAAAGGTGGCAGAAGCTGGACTTTGTACCGAGGAAGAGTTTTTAAAGGCAGCCGATACATTGGATTATGATTTTTCTTTCTTAAAAGATTTAGAAGTGCCAGATGGTGTTGACTATGTGTTACAGGGATTTTTATTTCCAGCCACTTATGAATTTAAAGCAGGAACAAGTGCAGAAAGTATCGTAAAGAGAATGTTAAAGGCGTTTGATGATAATGTGATGGCGAATATATCAGAAGAGTTACAAGCTTCTGATCAAAGTTTATATGATATCATGAACATTGCAGCTATTATAGAGCGTGAGGCAAAGTTAGATGAAGAGAGACCAACTATTGCAGGTGTTATTTACAATCGATTAAAAATTGATATGAAATTACAAATGTGTCCTACCGTTCTTTATCCATTGACAGAAGGGCAATATAATGTAAATCAAGTGCTTTATAGTGATTTAACAATTGATTCTCCATATAATACTTATAAAAACAAAGGCTTACCAATTGGGCCGATTTGTAACCCAGGGTTGGCTTCTATTGAAGCAGCCTTAAATCCAGAAAGCCATGAGTATTTATTTTATCATACCGATGGAACAAACGATGGAAAGCATATTTTTACAAAGACATATGAAGAACATGAAGATACAAGAATTAAGAAAGATTAACAAAGACTGAGAATGATAAAAAAGGATGAGAAACAGATGTGATAGGAAAATATTACAAAACCTGTTTTTCATCCTTTTTCATTTTTTTATGTTTATAATGACTGACTCGTTGGAGAAATCTCTAGTTGGCGTTCTTTTTGCTTGAAGATGTGAAGAAGCAGTAAAGTAATAAGCAAGATAACTGGAAAAATAAGAGCCAATAAAATTCCAAGTTTGAAGTTTCCATTGCTTTTATTGAAAATAAAGCCAACAAAAGTAGGACCGCTAGAACATCCTAAATCACCGGCTAAGGCCAGAAATGCAAATAGAGCAGTTCTCCCTTTTCTTAAACAAGAAGAAGCGATACTGAAAGTGCCAGGCCATAAAATACCGACAGAAAATCCACAAAGCCCACAACCAAGCAAGCTAAGAAATGGCAAAGGAGAAAGAGAGATGAAAACATAGGAAAGGATGCATAGCATGGAACTGATAGCAATCGCTTTATATAGATTGAGTTTCTCCCCATATTTTCCATAGAGCAATCGAGAGCTTCCCATAAAAAGGGCAAAAAGCATTGGTCCCATAAGATCGCCCACTGTTTTACTGACTCCTAGTCCTTGTTCAGCGAAGGTAGAGGCCCATTGTGCTACTGCTTGCTCGCTTGCACCAGCACAGAGCATAACAATCATAAGCAACCAAAAAATAGGTTTTCTAAATAGTTCCATAAGAGAAAGACTGGCATTTTTCTCTTCTATTAATGGAAGAATTGGAACTTTTGTAAAGGATAGGAAGTTGATAATCGGTATAATAGCCCATAAAAGGGATAAAATTTTCCAGTTTTCGATTCCGAATATCTGAAAAAAGATAGTAGAAAAGAGAACAACAAACACATATCCCCAGCAGTAGAAGGAATGTAAAAGACTCATTGTCTTTTCTTTATCATCGGTTGGTAATGCTTCGATAATGGGGCTTAATAATACTTCTAATAAACCACCACCGATGGCGTAAATTGTAACAGAAATCATAAGTCCTAAGAAAGCATCGGAAAATAGTTCTGGTAAAAAAGTGAGAGAAATAAGTCCCATCACAGTAAAAGCATGAGCCAAAAGAGCGGCAGTGCGATAGCCGATTTTATCAATAAAATGGGCAGAAGTAAGATCGACAACCAGTTGAATCATAAAGTTTAGCGTAATCAACATGGTGATCTTAGTGATGGAAATTTCATATTCTTCTTGAAATGTTAAAAATAATAGTGGAATAAAGTTATTGACAATCGCTTGTATGACATAGCCAAGGTAGCAAGCAAAGATTGTCTTTTTGTAAATTGGCTTCATTTGTAATCCTCCTAAAAAGAATGATGTTACTATGACATATATTATAATATAATAGGGTCAAAATGTTGTAAAATATGGTATAGTTTTAACACAATATTGTTTTTTATTTGGGAAGTAATAGGAGGGATTTATATGACTGAAAATGACTGGATGCCAAAAATAAACGATTTTTTCTAAAATAAGATGAAAAAATATGACTATAAATGAATGAATTTGAATGAAAATGATTGACAATGAAAGAAAAAGTGATATAATAAAGATATTAGGAGGTAGCAATTATGCTGACAGAAGAGAGACAACAAGAGATTTTGAAAGTTTTAGAGGAGAGAAATGTTATAACGGTTTTAGAGCTTACAAAACTTTTGGATGCTTCTGAATCAACGATACGGAGAGATTTGACCGTTCTTGACCGACAGCAAAAGTTAAAGAAAGTACACGGCGGTGCTACAAAGATAGAACAAGAGTTTCTTACAACTGAATATGACGTGGGTACAAAAAATAACTTAAATCAAGAAGAAAAGGTAAAAATCGGCCGTTATGCAGCTGCCTTAATCAAAGAAGACGACATTATTTATTTAGATGCAGGGACGACAACAGAGAAATTAATTGATTATATTACAGAAAAACGGGCAACCTTTGTAACAAATGGTATTGTTCATGCTAGGAAGCTAATGCAAAAAGGAATCAAGACATATATTCTTGGTGGCGAGCTAAAAGGAAAGACAGAGGCCATTGTTGGTACAGAAGCGGTTGACAATTTAAGAAAATATAATTTTACAAAATGTTTTATTGGTACCAATGGAATTTCCATGGAAAGAGGATTTAGCACTCCGACTATTGATGAAGCATATGTAAAAAAAGAAGCCATTCAGCGGTCTTTTAATGCCTATGTTTTAGCGGATCATACAAAGTTTGCAAAGACAACAGCAATCACATTTGCCAGGTTAGAGGACGCGATTATCATTACGGATCAAAAGCCAGCACAAAAATATATGGAAGCAGCTATTATAAAGGAGGTAGAAAGAGATGATTTATACAGTGACCTTTAATCCAGCACTGGATTATGTAGTTGGTGTGGAGCGTTTGACGTTAGGAGAAGTGAATCGGACAACAAAAGAGTCCATTTATTATGGTGGAAAGGGAATCAATGTATCCGCTGTATTAAAAGAGTTAAAAGTGGAGAGTATTGCTCTTGGATTTGTTGCAGGGTTTACAGGAGATGCCATTGAACGTGGAGTAAAAGAAATGGGTATTGCTACTGATTTTATTCATTTAAAAGAAGGAATGAGCCGGATTAATGTAAAGATCAAATCGGATCAAGAGAGTGAAATCAATGGACAAGGTCCTGAAATAACAAAGGAGGCAATCGAACTTTTATTTGAGAAATTGGATCAATTAAAAGAAGGAGATAGCTTAGTCTTAGCAGGAAGTATTCCAAAGACATTACCTTCTGATATTTATGAGAGAATCATGGAACGATTACAGGAAAAGAAAATAAGAGTGATAGTGGATGCTACAAAAGATCTGTTATTAAATGTCTTAAAATATAAGCCATTTTTAATTAAGCCAAATAACCATGAGTTAGGTGAGATGTTTGGAGTTATCCTAAAAACAAACGAAGAAATCATATCTTATGGAAAAAAATTACAAGATATGGGTGCGAAAAATGTGCTAGTTTCCATGGCAGGAGATGGTTCTATCCTCATTGATGAAACAGGAAATGTCTATCAAATGGGTGTTCCTGTAGGAAAGGTGAAAAACTCCGTTGGAGCGGGGGATTCCATGGTAGCAGGATTTTTAGCAGGATATGCAGAGACAAACAATTATGAAGAGGCGTTAAAACTTGGAACGGCAACAGGAAGTGCTACTGCTTTTTCAGAGGGACTTGCAACTTATGAAAAAATTATGGAGTTGAGAAGTCAGTTATAAAATTAACAATAAAGTTAATGATAAAAGGAAAAAAAGGATAGGAGGAAGATTCATATGAGAATTACGGATTTGTTGAAAAAAGAAGCGATCTTACTCGGAGCATCTGTGGATTCAAAAGAAAATGCCATTGATACGTTAGTAGACCTTATGGACAAAGCGGGAAATATTACCGACAAAGAGGAATATAAACGTGGGATTATGGCAAGAGAAGAAATGGGAACAACCGCTATTGGAGCAGGAATTGCCATTCCCCATTCCAAAAATAAGGCGGTAAAACAAGCAGGACTTGCCTCTATGACAGTTCCAGAAGGTGTTGATTACGATTCCATGGACGGAGAGCCATCAAACTTATTCTTTATGATTGCGGCACCAGCAGAAGGCAGTGATGTGCATTTAGAAGTATTATCACGCTTGTCCACCATTTTAATGGACGATCAGTTCCGTGCTGACTTACTTTCTGCGAAAGATAAAGACGAATATTTAAGAATTATTGATAAAAAAGAGCAAGAGAAGTTTCCAGAGGAAACAAAACAAGAGCAAAAAGAGTCAACATCAGTAAAACAAGAAATGACACAAGAAGAAACAGTCGTTACCAATCAAGGGTATCGTGTGTTAGCAGTGACTGCTTGTCCAACGGGAATTGCTCATACGTTTATGGCAGCAGAGGCGTTAGAACAAAAAGGAAAAGAAATGGGATATCCATTAAAAGCGGAGACGAATGGTTCTGGTGGTGCTAAAAATGTACTGACAAAAGAAGAAATTGACAAATGTGATGGTATTATTGTAGCGGCGGACAAGCAAGTGGAAATGGCCAGATTTGAAGGAAAGCCTGTATTACAAGTAAAAGTTGCGGATGGAATTCATAAGCCACAAGAATTGATTCAAAAAATTATTGATGGAAAGGCTCCAATTTATCATCATGGAACATCTGGGGCAGCAGAAAATACAGTTTCCGAAGAAAAAGAAAGTATTGGAAGAGTTCTTTATAAACAATTGATGAATGGTGTTTCCCATATGTTACCATTTGTCATTGGTGGTGGTATTTTAATCGCAATCGCGTTTTTGTTGGATACGTATGATCCTGCAAACCCTTCTAACTTTGGTATAGGAACACCGCTAGCTGCCTTCTTTAAAACAGTAGGAGATCAAGCATTTGGATTTATGTTACCAATTCTTGCAGGATTTATTGCTATGAGTATTGCGGATCGCCCAGGCTTAGCTGTTGGTTTTGTAGGTGGTGCTTTAGCAAAAAGCGGTATGACATTAACCGCAGTTTCTGGGGTAACACCAGGATTTTTGGGTGCATTATTTGCAGGGTTTGTAGCAGGGTATTTAGTGCTTGGAATCCGAAAACTTTGTGATAAAGTATTGCCACCAAGCCTTGAAGGAATTAAGCCGATGTTAATTTATCCGGTTGTTGGAATTTTATTAATCGGTGTGATTATGGCAATCTTTAATCCAATGATTGCGGTGATTAACACAGGTATGGCGAATTTCTTAGAGTCCATGAATGGCACAAGTGCTATTTTACTCGGTGCCATTGTAGCTGGTATGATGTCTATTGATATGGGAGGTCCATTTAATAAGGCAGCCTATGCCTTTGGAATAGCTTCCATTGATATTGCAGCTTCCGATCCAAATTTAGCAGGAATTGGAAGTACAACAATGGCAGCGGTTATGATCGGTGGTATGGTTCCACCTCTTGCTATTGCGATTTCTAGTTTAATCTTTAAAAATAAATTTACAAAAAGAGAGCGTTCTTCTTGGCCTGTAAATATTATTACAGGATTATCCTTTATTTCAGAAAGTGCTATTCCATATGCGGCTTCTGATCCACTTCGTGTGATTCCATCTTGTATTGTAGGTTCTGCAGTAGCAGGTGCGTTATCTATGGCATTTGGCTGTGGTTCCCCTGCCCCTCATGGTGGTTTCTGGGTAATTGGTGTGATTCATAATCCACTTCAATTTGCTCTTGCGTTAATCGTAGGTTCTGTTGTAGGAGCAATTTTATTAGGAGTATTAAGAAAACCGGTGAAAGAGGCATAAAATAATAAGGAGAATAGAAAAGGGATATTTTGTAGATAGAAAATATCCATAACAAAAAGGAGTTTACAAAGGCAAATGCCTATGTAGACTCCTTTGTTTCATTTAAATTCTCGCAATTCCTTCTTCAATTGCAGTATCAGCAACCGCTTTTGCGACCACATCAGCAACATTTTTATTTAAAGCCGATGGAATAATATTTTCTGGAGTTAATTCTTCTTCGGAAATCATGCTAGCAATCGCATAAGCAGCACGTTCTTTCATACTTTCTGTGATTTCTTTGGCACGAACGGATAATGCCCCTTTAAAAATTCCTGGGAAAACGAGCACATTATTGATCTGATTAGGAAAATCGGAACGTCCTGTTCCAATAACAACAGCTCCTCCTGCCTTTGCTTCTTCTGGCATAATTTCTGGAGTTGGATTTGCCATGGCGAATACGATACCATCTTTCATTGTGGAAATCATTTCTTTCGTTACAAGATTTGGTCTTGATACACCGATAAATGCATCGGCGCCTTGTAAGGCATCGGCAAGCGTTCCGTGTTCTTTTTCTAAATTGCTAATTTTAGAAATTTCTTCTTGTCCTGCATTTAATCCAACATCCCCTTCACAAATAATTCCGTTAATATCACACATAACAATGTTGCCAAAGCCCATATTGATTAACAGTTTTCCAATGGCGATACCAGCAGCTCCTGCGCCATTAATAACAATTTTCATTTCTCCCATTGTTTTCTTTGTTACTTTCATAGCGTTTAACAATGCAGCAGCTACAACAATAGCAGTACCGTGTTGGTCGTCGTGAAAGATAGGAATATCACATACTTCTTTTAGGCGACGTTCAATTTCAAAACATCTAGGCGCAGCAATATCTTCTAAGTTAATTCCACCAAAACTTTTTGAAATTAAAGCGATTGTATTTACGATAGTATCGGTATCTTTAGAGTCAATGCAAAGAGGGAAAGCATCCACATCACCAAACTCTTTAAAAAGAGCACATTTTCCTTCCATAACAGGCATACCAGCCGCAGGGCCGATGTCTCCAAGACCTAAGACGGCAGTTCCATCTGTAATAACAGCTACTAAATTAGAACGACGGGTTAATGTAAAGGACTTCTCATAATCCGCAGCAATTTGGCGACAAGGTTCTGCAACTCCTGGGGTATAAAGAAGAGAGAGATCTTCTCTTGTCTCGATTTTTTTACGGGAAATGACTTCGATTTTTCCATGCATTTCTTCATGGAGTTTTAGTGCTTGTTCATTGATATTCATAAATTTATAAATCTCCTTTTTTAGATTATCGTAGTATAGAATATGTAATTAAACCATCTGCTCTGGATGAAAGATTTCATCAAACTTTTCTTCGGTTAAAAAGCCAAGGCGGATACAGGCTTCTTTTAAAGAGATATTTTCGTTAAATGCTTTTTTTGCGGTTTTTGCTGCGTTGTCGTATCCGATATAAGGATTTAAGCAAGTGACGAGCATTAAAGAACGATGTAAATTTTCTTCCATTTTGGCTTTGTTTGCTCGGATTCCAATGGCACAGTTGTTATTGAAAGAAACGATGGAATCGGATAGCAATCTTACTGACTGTAAAAAGTTAAAAATACATACAGGCATAAATACATTGAGTTCAAAATTTCCTTGAGAGGCAGACATAGCAACTGCTACATCATTTGCCATAACTTGAACGGCTACCATAGTCATGGATTCGCATTGGGTTGGGTTGACTTTTCCAGGCATAATAGAGCTTCCAGGTTCATTTTCTGGAATGAGAATTTCTCCAAGACCACAACGAGGGCCACTAGAAAGCCAGCGAACATCGTTAGCAATTTTCATTAAATTGGCTGCTAATGCCTTTAATCCACCATGGGCAAATACAAGAGCATCTTTACTTGTTAGAGAATGGAATTTATTTGGAGCAGTAATGAAGGCGGTTCCAGTAAGCTCAGAAATGGATTTTGCAACTTCTACATCAAAATCTTTTGGAGCGTTTAATCCCGTACCAACTGCCGTTCCTCCAAGCGCTAATTCTTTTAGATGAGAAAGACTTGTTTCAATCATGGATCTTGTGGCAAGGATCATTTGTTTCCATCCACTAATTTCTTGAGAAAAAGCGATTGGGGTAGCATCTTGAAGATGGGTGCGACCTGTTTTTACAATCCCTTTATTCTCTTCTTCTAGGTGATTTAACGTTTCCATAAAAGTATCCATTGCAGGAAGTAGTTTTTCCTTGATGGCAAGTACTGCTGAAATATGCATAGCAGTAGGGAAGGTATCATTTGAACTTTGAGACATATTCACATGATCGTTTGGATGAAGGAGAGGCTTACAAGCGATTTCATTTCCACGATTGGCAATGACTTCATTGACGTTCATGTTGGATTGCGTACCGCTTCCTGTTTGCCATACAACAAGTGGAAAATGGCGATCTAATTTGCCTTCAAGAATCTCATCACATACTTGACAGATAATTTCACAACGCTCTTTATCTAATTTGCCTAGGCGATAGTTAGTAAGAGCGGCTGCTTTTTTTAAAATACCAAATGCATAAATAATTTCTGATGGCATTTTTTCAATTCCGATTTTAAAGTTTTCAAAACTTCGTTCTGTTTGAGCGCCCCAATAGACGTCGGATGGCACTTTAATTTCTCCCATAGAATCATGTTCAATTCGATATTCCATAACCATTGCTCCTTTGATAATCAATATTCCCCCATAAAGAGCAGGGATGAATCAGTTATATGAGTTTCTAATCCATATTTTACCATAAACAAAAACAGAAGAAAAGTTAGAAAGACAAGAAAAGGAAAGAGAGAAAACAAAAAATGTGTAAAGAATATGTTAAGATTCTGCTGGCATTTTTTCGATAATATAGAAAAAAGAAGGGAAAATACAATATTAAGAAAGAAGAAGAAAAATGCTCAAATCGAGAAGGAAAGCGGATTAGCAAAGCATTGTTAAATAAAAAACAAAAGCAATTGTTATAAATGCATAAAAAGAGAGAGAAAAATATGTGAAAAGTGTCAGTATTGATTTAAAAGCAAGAAGATGTTAGAATTTGATAAAACGTTTTAGCGATAATTTATCAAAAATTTTTATAAGAAATTATGACTTATGTTGTATAAAACTTGAAAATACAAAAGAAACGACCTTATCGAAAAAAAAGAGACAAGAAAGGGAAAGCAGTATGAAAAAAGTAGTCGTGTTTGGAAGTCTTAATATGGACTTAACAATTGAGTGTGACAAAGTACCACAGGCTGGAGAGACCGTAGATGGAAAAGATCTTTTATTTAATGCAGGTGGGAAAGGTGGCAATCAAGCAGTAGCTGCTGCAAAGGCAGGGGCGAATACGAAAATGCTTGCTTGTGTTGGAAATGATTCTTTTGGAGAAGAGTTATTATCTTCTTTAAAAGAGTACAATGTGGATTGTGAAAATGTGTTAGTGACAGAGAAAGAGAAGACGGGAATCGCATTGATCACAAGACATGATGGAGACAATCGCATTATTCTAAGTCATGGTGCTAATTATGTGATTCAAAAAGAAGAAGTAGAACCATTGATTTCAAAAGTAGGAGAACAAGGGGATATTTTTGTAACACAGTTTGAATGTGAAAAAGAAACAATTTTTGAATCTTTAAAAGTAGCAAAAAAATTAGGAATGTACACTATTTTTAATCCAGCGCCAGCAAAGGAAATTAAAAAAGAAGTTTTTCCTTTCATTGATTTAATGATAGTGAATCAATCAGAATGCGAGTTTTTTACTGGAATTTTCCCAAGCGATAAGGAAAGCTGTAAAAAAGGAATTGAAAAATTGATCGAGCTTGGATGCAAACAGGTGATTATTACAATGGGAGAACATGGAAGTGTTTATCAAAAAGAAGACGGACTGTTTGAAATTCCAGCCCATAAAGTTTCGGCAGTGGATACAACGGCAGCAGGAGATACTTATATCGGAGCATTAGCAGCCAGTCTTAGTGAAGGAAATGCAATGGAAGAGAGCATTCAGTTTGCGACAAAAGCGTCTGCACTTACCGTATTAAAACGTGGAGCTCAGCAATCCATTCCATATAAAGAAGAAATTGAAACGTATTTTAAGGAGGTATAATATTATGAACAAAAGACCAATTATTATTGACACGGATCCAGGAATTGATGATGCATTAGCAATTGCGATTGCATTATTTTCAGAAGAACTTGATGTAAAATTGATTACAACTGTTGCTGGAAATGTATCACTTCCAAAAGTAACAAATAATGCCCTTAGTTTATTGAATTTCTTCGGGAAAGATGTTCCAGTAGCAAAAGGAGCAGAAAAACCATTAATTGAAGAATTAATCGATGCTTCTGATATCCATGGAGCAAGTGGAATGGAAGGATTTGATTTCCCAGAACCAAAACAAGAGCTTCTTTTAGAAGAACACGCAGTGAATGCTATGCGTCGTGTGATTATGGAAAGCGAAGAGCCAATTACATTAATGCCAATTGCACCTCTTACAAACCTTGCGATGCTTTTCTCTCTTTATCCAGAAGTAAAGAGCAACATTAAAGAAATCGTTATGATGGGTGGTTCTATTACTCGTGGAAATAAAGGGGTTATGTCTGAGTTTAATATTGCAACCGATCCAGAGGCTGCAAAAATTGTATTTGATGCAGGAATTCCAATTGTAATGGCAGGACTTGATGTAGGCTGGAAAGCATTAGTAATGCCAGAAGATACAGAAAAATTATTAGAACTTGGTCAAGTTGGTCAGATGGCACACTGTCTCTTTAAGAAATATAGAGGTGGTACTTTTAATACAGGTTTAAAAATGTATGATTGTTGTGCTACCGCTTATTTATTAAAACCAGAATTATTTGAAACAGCGGATACATTTGTAGACGTAGAATTAGGAAATGGTCTTACAAGAGGCTGTACCGTTGTGGATTTAA
>UQVN01000093.1 GCA_900544525.1 uncultured Eubacteriales bacterium | reverse complement strand
ATTTTTTGATGGAAATGGTAATAAAATTAATGATATTCTTCAATATTTAAAAGCAGATAAAGATGTAAATTATGTTCGTCTAAGAATTTGGAATAATCCAACAACATCCTTTGATGCAGGTGATTATTGTAATAAAGAACATACAATAGAAATGGCACAAAGAATTAAACAAGCAGGGTTAAAGTTTTTATTAGACTTTCATTATTCTGATACATGGGCAGATCCTTCTTATCAGTCTAAGCCAGAAGCCTGGAAAAATCTAAATTTTTCTGAATTAAAACAAGCAGTATATGACTATACAGCGGATATATTGAATAGTTTAAATACTGTTGGAGCATATCCCGATATGGTACAAGTTGGGAATGAGATCAGTGGGGGGATGTTATGGGAAGATGGATATATCGATAATTTAGATAACTTAGCAGAGTTGTTAAATAGTGGAATTTCAGCAGTAAGAGATACAACACCGATTAATCAAAAAACTAAAATCATGATTCATCTAGCAGAAGGTGGCGATAAGGAACGATTTGAATATTTTTTCGATAATATGATTGCAAGAGGGGTAACTGATTTTGATGTGATAGGAATGTCATATTATCCTTATTGGCATGGGACACCTCAAGATTTAAAAAACAATATGAATAATATTGTAAAAAGGTATCAAAAAGAAGTTGTAGTAGCAGAAACTTCTTATCCACAAACTTATGAAGATGCTGATTCCCAGCCAAATTTAATAGGAAAAGAGGAAACAGATGTTGTGGGTTTAGAAGCTAATGTAGAAAATCAGAAACTAATGTTAGAAACAGTGTTTAATACAGTTGCTAATGTAGACAATGATAAAGGACTTGGTGTATTTTATTGGGAACCTCTATGGCTAGCAGTTGATGGTGTAGGTGTTGCAAAGGGACAAGGAAATGAGTGGGATAATCAGATTTTATTTGATGCTAATTTTAAAGAACTTGATTCTTTGAATGCCTACCGATTTAATAAAGAAGAGGAATCTATTAATAATGATAAAGATGTAATTGTTTATATGCCACAGGATATTATTGTAGATGTTGAAGATACTGTATCAATAGAAGATATACTGCCTACAAAGGTGGAGGTATTACAATTTGATGGAGATTTAATATCATTACCAGTAAGTTGGAACGATGTGGAATCTGTAGATTTAAATCGCATAGGGACATATAAATTAAGTGGAAGAATATTAGGTGCTGATCCATTAGATAATGTGGTATTAAAACAGCCGACAGTGACAATTACAGTGCAAAGAAATTTAGTAAAAAATAATTCTTTTGAAGATGCTTATAATACAGCCGATTGGAAAATAAGTAAGGAAAAAGGAAATGCAGGACAGATTACCATTTGGGATGATAGTACACCATATTCAGGTGTGGGAAGTTTTCAATTCTGGGATGATGAACCATTTGTTACTGTTCTTTCACAAGAGATTGAAGTAGAAGAAAATCATAATTATTGTTTCAGTGCCTATGCCCAAGGAATAGCAGAAAATTTAGAACAGGCGCAATTGTTTGTTGAGTATGAGTTAAATGGAGCAACAACTCGTTTGGCAGAAACAGATATCCAATTTACTTATTATAATAATTGGAAGAAAATCCAGATTGATCAGATTCAAATTCCAAGTGGTGTTACAAAAATAAGGATAGGTGCTAAAATCAAAGGGAATGCAAATGGATATGGAACATTGGATGATTTTACTTTTGTAGATAATGATAATAACGCCGGAAAAATTACAAGAAATTACATAAAAAATGGCACCATGGAGGCGGAGCTATCGGATACCGATAATTGGACAATTAAATTACAAAATAATGATTGGCCAGAATTAGCAGGAAGAACAGGTAATCAGAATCGAACGGACAATGGCAGCTATTCTTTTCATTACTATGATCCAGAAGTATTTACGATTGGATTAGCACAAGAGATTAATGAATTGCCGAGTGGATATTATACATTAACTGGATGGAGCTATGGTAGTAGCAGTGATAAAGAATGCAATGTATATGTAGCCAATGAGAATGGAATTTATTCAACAAAGATAGAAGATACAAATGAGTGGGATTCTAGTACAAATAAGCCAATTTGGAAGCAGTTCCAAATAACAAATATTCCGGTTATAAATGGAGAACTTAGGATTGATATTGATGTTCAAGGAGAAGCTGGATCGTGGGGATACCTTGATGATATAACATTGATTAGGCAGTAGAAGGAGGCAAAAGAATTGGGAGTGTTACATAATAATAGATTAAACGAAGCAGTATTATTTCAAAAGATTTGGCATGGAGGAGATTATAATCCAGAACAATGGCTAGATAGACCAGAAGTATTAGAGCAAGATATTCAATGGATGAAAGAAGCGAGCATTAATTGTGTATCGCTTGGTATTTTTTCGTGGGCAGAATATGAACCAAGAGAAGGAGAATTTCATTTTGAATGGCTTGATCAAATCATAAATCGATTATATGAAAATGGAATTTATACTATACTAGCAACACCAACAGGAGCACTCCCTATTTGGATGCAACATAAATATGAGGAAGTTCGGCAAGTACGAAGCAATCGAATACGTAATTTATCAGGAAATCGTCATAATTTCTGCTATTCTTCTCCGATAATGCGGGAGAAAATGCAGATTATAAATGGAAAATTAGCAAAACGATATGGAAATCATCCAGCTGTGATTGCTTGGCATATTTCGAATGAATATGGCAATAATGGAACGGATTCTTCTTGTCATTGTCCTTATTGCCAAGAGGAGTTTCGTAATTGGTTACAAGACCGATATCAAACATTAGAAAATTTGAACAAAGCATGGTGGACAAAGTTTTGGAGCCATACTTATCAGGAATGGAGTATGATTGAGAGTCCAGCTCCTCATGGAGAAACAATGTTACATGGACTAAAATTAGACTGGAAGAGATTTGTAAGCGATAGAATACAAAATTTCTGTCAAGCAGAAATCCAAGTGATTCGGCAATATTCTGACCGCCCCGTTACAACTAACTATATGGAGTTTTTTGGGAATATCGATTATTTCAAATTAGGAAAACAATTGGATTTTATTAGCTTAGATTCCTATCCAGATTGGCATGAGCAGGAAAATGAGATGGAAGTAGCCGCTATGACAGCTGCTGGACACGCTCTTATGAGGAGTATAAAGAAACAGCCATTTTTTATGATGGAAAATACGCCTTCCATAACAAATTGGAAGTCTTATAACATTGCAAAGCGTCCAGGAATGCATAAGCTTTCTGCAATGCAAGCCATAGCGGATGGGGCAAATAGTATTCAATATTTTCAATGGCGACAAAGCAGAGGAGCTTTTGAAAAGTTTCATGGGGCAGTAATTGGACATAAAAATGGAAATAAGTCAAAAGTATTTCAGGAGGTAGCAGAACTAGGAGATGAAATAAGAAAGATCTCAGATCTTATTACAGCGACACAGCATAAAAGTAAAATAGCTATCATTTTTGATTGGGAAAACTGGTGGGCATTGGAAGAATGCCAAGCGTTATGGGAAGAAAAACAATATGTGAAAACGATAGTAGAACATTTTCGCATTTTTTGGAAACAAGGAATATCGGTTGATTTCGTTGATATGGAATGTACCTATTTGGATGATTATGAAGTGGTTATTGCACCTCTTAACTATATGTACCGAGAACATTATGTGGAAAAAATAAAAGATTATGTGGCAAATGGTGGAATTTATGTGACTACTTATTGGAGTGGTGTAGTAAATGAATCTGATTTATGTTTTGTAGAGAAACATCCGTTACAAGAAGTGTTAGGAATTGAAAATGAGATGATTACTCTTACAAGAAAAGATGAAGAAGTCAAGATTTCTATGGATGGAAGTTCTTACCCGATAAAACATCTCTATGAAGAAGTTCAGAAAAAAGGTGCAAGAGAAATTGCCGTTTATGATAGTGGGATCTGTAAAGGATTATCAGCTATTACAGAAAATTGCTATAGAAAAGGGAAAGCGTATTATTTAGCCGTAGAGCCAGACTATAACCTTTTAGAAGCTTTTTATAAAAAAGTTTTAGATAATTGTTCTGTAAAATCCCCATGGAAAGGTGATTTACCAGAGGAAGTGGTGGTGACAGTAAGGCAGTTACAAGAAAAATTTTATTTTGTACAAAACTTTAGTGAAAAAACCGTGAAAGTATCTTTTACAGAAGATTATGAAGATTGTATCATAGAAAAAAGATATGAAGAAGAAATGAATTTAGCTCCTTATGAATGTAAAGTTTTAAAACGATATTAGGCAATTGCCTAATATCGTTTTTTTCGTATTAGGAAGTAAGATTTGTATTTCTATTTGATGTTACTTTTAAAATAGCTTATGTTATATTATAATGAAAATATAACATGAGTAAGGATTGTAGGAAAGAATTTGAATAAAGAAGAAAATAAAAAGTAAGGAGTAATCATATGAAACGACAAGATTATTTATCATGGGATGAGTATTTTATGGGAGTTGCCATGTTAGCGGCTATGAGAAGTAAAGATCCAGGAACACAAGTAGGGGCTTGTATTGTAGATGCCAATAATAAAATTCTCTCTATTGGTTATAATGGGATGCCAACCGGATGTTCTGATGATTGTATGCCATGGGAGAGAGAAGGAGATCCGTTACATACAAAATATCTTTATGTATGTCATGCGGAGCTCAATGCTATTTTGAATTATAATGGGGGTTCTTTAGAAGGTGCAAAACTTTATGGAACACTATTTCCATGTAATGAGTGCTGTAAAGCCATTATTCAAAGTGGAATTAAAGAGATTATCTACATGAGTGATAAATATGCGGATACGGATTCAGTAAAAGCTTCCAAGGCAATGTTTGATATGGTTGGAGTAAAATATCATGCCTATGAGCCAGTGGGAAGAAAAATTGAATTTGAATTATAATTTATATTAGGGAGAAAAATCATATGGATATTATAGCAGTACTACAACAGGAATTAGGGGTAAAATATCAACAAGTAGAAGCGGCGGTAAAATTAATTGATGAAGGAAATACAATACCATTTATTGCTCGTTATCGTAAAGAGGCAACAGGAGCTTTAAATGATGAAGTGCTTCGTAATTTACAGGAACGTCTTGTTTATTTAAGAAACTTAGAAGAGAAAAAAGAGCAGGTGTTAAACACAATTGAAGAACAGGAAAAATTAACACCAGAATTAAAGAAAAAGATCTTAGAGGCAAGGACATTAGTGGAAGTAGAAGATCTCTATCGACCATATCGTCCAAAGAGAAGGACAAGAGCGATGATTGCAAAAGAGAAAGGATTAGAGCCATTTGCTAATCTTATTTTATTGCAAAATATGAAAAGAGATGTAAAAGAAGAAGCACAAGAGTTCTTGTCAGAAGAAAAACAGGTGAATACAGTAGAAGAAGCTATTGCAGGAGCTATGGACATTATTGCAGAAGGAATTTCTGATGATGCTGATTATCGAACCTATATCCGCGACCTTACAATGAAAGAAGATTCTTTAGTATCTGAGGCAAAAAATAAAGAAGAGAGTTCTGTCTATGAAATGTATTATGAATATGAGGAATCGATAAAAAAAGTAGCAGGGCATCGCATTTTAGCATTAAATCGTGGAGAAAAAGAGAAAGTATTAACAGTAAAAGTACAAGCACCAGAAGAAAAAATTATTGCCTATTTAGAAAAAAGAATTATCCGCAAAGACAATCCATATACGACTCCAGTTTTAAAATCAGCCATTGAGGATAGCTATAAGCGATTAATTAGTGGGGCTATTGAGCGCGAAGTTCGAAATACATTGACAGAAAAAGCAGAAGATGGGGCGATTAAAGTGTTTGGTAAAAATCTAGAGCAATTGCTGATGCAACCACCAATCGCTGGACAAACAGTTCTTGGCTGGGATCCAGCTTTTCGAACAGGATGTAAGTTAGCCGTGATCGACCCAACTGGGAAAGTATTGGATACGGTAGTCATTTATCCAACCGCCCCTCAAAACAAAGTAAAAGAAGCAAAAGAAATCGTACACAGCCTTATTAAAAAGTATGGTATCACTTTGATATCTGTTGGAAATGGAACTGCTTCAAGAGAATCGGAACAAGTCATTGCAGAACTGCTGAAGGAGATACCAGAACCAGTACAGTATGTGATTACAAATGAGGCAGGCGCTTCCGTCTATTCCGCTAGTAAATTGGCAACCGAGGAGTTCCCAAATTTTGATGTAGGCCAAAGAAGTGCCACATCAATTGCTAGACGTTTACAAGATCCGTTAGCAGAGCTTGTAAAAATTGATCCAAAATCCATTGGAGTAGGTCAGTATCAACATGATATGAACCAAAAGAAGTTAGGTGACACATTAACAGGAGTGGTAGAAGACTGTGTAAATAAAGTTGGAATTGACTTAAATACAGCATCAGCCTCTTTGCTAGAATATATTTCAGGTGTGAGTAAGACAGTAGCCAAAAATATTGTCGCGTATCGAGAAGAAAATGGAAAATTTACAGATCGAAAACAATTATTAAAAGTTGCAAAATTAGGACCAAAGGCATTTGAACAATGTGCAGGTTTTATGAGAATTGCAGATGGAGAACAAGCTCTTGATGGGACAAGCGTGCATCCAGAGTCTTATGAGGTGGCAAGAAATTTACTAAAGCTCCTTGGATATCAAGAAGCCGATATTAGACGAGGAGGATTAAAGGGACTCTCAAAACAGATTACAGATGCTAAGAAATTAGCACAAGAATTAGAAGTTGGTGAGCTTACATTACTTGATATTGTAAAAGAGTTAGAAAAACCAGGAAGAGATCCTCGTGATGAAATGCCAAAGCCAGTGTTAAGAACAGATGTCCTTGATATGAAGGATTTAAAAGAAGGTATGATATTAAAGGGAACTGTTCGTAATGTTATTGATTTTGGAGCTTTTGTGGATATTGGAGTTCATCAAGATGGACTTGTTCATATTTCACAGATGACGGATCGATATATTAAGCACCCATTAGAAGTGGTAAGCGTTGGAGATATTGTAGAAGTGAAAGTGTTATCGGTGGACTTGCAGAAAAAACGTATTCAACTTACAATGAAAAAATAGAGGAAAATAGAGTGAATAAAGAAAAATAGTTTTCCGAAAACTCAAAACGTGATTTTGAAAAGTATTGACTTTTCAAAATACAAATATTATAATAAAAAAGAATAAAATAAAGGAAGTTCTTCAGGGCAGGGTGCAATTCCCGACCGGCGGTAAAGTCCGCGAGCCATTAGGGCAGAATTGGTGTGATTCCAATACCGACAGTAAAGTCTGGATGAAAGAAGATAAGAACTGTAAGCGTATTTTAGTTACCATACATTTTATATACGATACGTTAAGCGAATAGCCCTGAATCATCGATTCAGGGCTTTTTGTGTGGGAAAAATAGCTTGTGTTCTTTCCTCACTCTCTTGAATTTCCAACATAGTATTTTTTATGTAAAGGAGAAGAGAAAACATGGATAACACACAATTACAAGGAGTTAAAAAAGGAAATGTTTTAAATGCGAAAGCAGTTACAACAATTGGTTTAATGTCAGCAATGGCATTTATCCTAATGTTTGTACATTTCCCAGTGAAGTTTATTGGTTTTTTAGAGTTAGAGATTAGTGATGTACCAGCACTCATCTGTGCTTTAACTTATGGACCAGTTGCAGGTGTATTTGTAGAGTTAGTAAAGAATTTGCTTCATGCAATGACAAGTAGTACAGCGACAGTTGGTGAAATGGCAAACTTTATTATGTCTTCCAGTTATGTATTAGGAGTTTCTCTTGTATTTTGGTATTCAAAATCACAAAAAAGAATACAAAAAGGATTTTTTGTAGGAACTTTGTTATTAGTGTTTACAGGAGTTGTCGTAAACTATTTTATTACACTACCTCTTTACATTACCCTTTATTTTGGGGGAAATGAAAGTGCTCTTTATGGAATGGCTAGTGCTATGATTCCTGCAATTAAAGATATGAAAACATTACTGCTCATGGGCTTTGTACCTTTTAATATTGTAAAAGGAGCGGTATTATCAATTGTTACTTATTATGTATGGAAAAAATTCCGTAAGTTCATGGCATGATGCATTTGAGGAAAAAATCCCTATCTTGTAAATAGAAAAGTTGTCAGTGGAAAACAAAGAAATGAAAACCACTGGCAACTTTTTTCGTTTGTTTCTGCCGTTGCTAGTTGGAGATGTGTCTGTTATAATGAATCAGAATATAAGTAAGAAGTTTTCTTGTTTTTGATAGAATATTTCTGATAGAATAGAAAGTGTAAAATAGAGGTAGGAAACAGATAAGAACTAAATGAGGAAGAAACTGTATCAGCTCTAACGAGTAAAAGATAAATAAAAGTGGGAAAAGAAAGGAGTGAATGATATGATATTTGAAAGTCGTGAGTCAAAGGATACATTTGAATTTGGAAAGAAGATGGCACAAGAGGCAAATGCAGGTGATGTCATCTGCTTACTGGGAGACTTAGGAGTTGGAAAAACAGTATTTACACAAGGATTTGCCACAGGATTAGGCATTACAGAGCCAGTTAGCAGTCCAACATTTACGATTGTTCAAGAGTACGAAGAAGGAAGAATTCCTTTTTATCATTTTGACGTCTATCGGATTAGCGATGTGGAAGAAATGGACGAGATTGGATTTGAAGATTATATCTATGGAAATGGTGTTTGTTTAATTGAATGGGCAAATTTAATTGAAGAAATTCTTCCAGAAACAATGAAGGTTGTTACCATTGAAAAAGATTTAGAAAAGGGATTTGATTACAGAAGAATTACCGTTTCTGATCATTTATAATTCTTTCATAAATAGAAAATAATTTCTTATAGGTTCTTATAGATATAGATAGGACGATAATAAATGGTAGATTCGGATATAGAATGAGAAAAGGAGATATTATGAGACTTTTAGCACTTGATAGTTCAGGACTTGTAGCATCTGTTGCTATTGTAGAGGAAGAGCAAATAGTGGCAGAATATACAATCAATTATAAAAAGACACATTCTCAGACATTATTACCAATGCTTGATGAAATAATAAAAATGACACAGATTGATTTAGATACGATAGATGCAATTGCCATAGCAGGTGGACCAGGATCTTTTACAGGATTGCGCATTGGTTCTGCCACAGCAAAAGGGCTGGGATTTGCATTAGGCAAACCTTTAATCCATATTCCAACGGTGGAGGCACTTGCTTATAATTTGTATGGAAATAGCCAAGTGATTTGCCCGATTATGGATGCCAGAAGAAATCAAGTTTATACGGGACTTTATGAGTTTCATGAAATGAAGTTTCGAGTGATGCAAGATCAGATGGCAGTTTCCGTTGAAGAGCTAATAAAAGAGTTGAATTTATTAGGACGAGAAGTTATTTTTATTGGAGATGGAATACCTCCGTATCGTGAAATAATAAAAGAGCAGATGAAAGTGCCATATTCTTTTGCACCGGCTCATCTTTGTCGTCAAAGAGCAGGTGCCGTTGGGACATTAGGAATTGAGTATTTTAAAGAAGGTAAAATAGAAACTGCTACAGAACATCAGCCAGAATATTTAAGACTTTCCCAAGCGGAGAGGGAGTTAAGAGAAAAGATGATGGCGAAGGAACAGAGATAATATGGGACAAGAAATCAAGATACGTTTGATGAGAAAAGAAGACTGTGAGGCAGTTGAGAAAATAGAATGTGCTTGTTTTTCAACCCCATGGAGTCTTGAAAGTATTGGAGAAGTGTTACAATATGAAACACATCAATTTCTTGTAGCAGAAGTAAACAGTGAAGTGGTCGGGTATATGGGTATGATAAAGACACTTGATGAAGCAGATGTCACCAATGTTGCAGTATTACCTCATATGAGAAAGAAGGGGATAGGAGAATTGCTTGTAAGAGAATCTTTAAAGCGTGCAAGAGAAGAACAAGTGAATACTGTTTTTCTTGAAGTGAGAGAAAGTAATGTAGGTGCGATTCATCTATACGAAAAATTTCATTTTATTCCAATTTCAATGAGAAAAAATTATTATAAAGATCCTTTAGAAAATGCGGTGATTATGTCGGCAAATCTTTCCACTATAAAATAACAAAGAAAGCATTTATAATAGAAAAAGAACGAAGTTGAACGAAAGATCTTAAAAGATGGAAGTGGAGGAACGGCATGAAGCATAATGGCAAATTATATTGTAATTTATGTGGGAGAGAGATTGGTAGCTTAAATGATTTAGAGAGAAATGATTCAGTATTACTTGAGAAAGAATGGGGATATTTCTCAAAAAAAGACGGAGAACATCATAGGATTCATATTTGTGAATCTTGTTATGATCAATGGATTCAGACATTTAAAATACCCGTTCAAATAAAAGATCAAACGGAATTAGTGTAAATAAAAAAGTTGAGAAAGAGATTTCGAATAAAAGAGTGATAGGATAAGAATAATGCTAATAAAGAGATAGCATTTAGGAAGTGAGGATATAAATATGTTAGATGTATGCCTATTGGGAAGTGGGGGAATGATGCCACTTCCATATCGGCGTTTGACAGCGTTAATGGCAAGATATAATGGAAATAGTATTTTAATTGACTGCGGAGAAGGAACACAGGTGGCAATCAAGGAAAAAGGCTGGAGTTTTAAGCCGATTGATGTCATCTGTTTTACACATTATCATGCCGATCATATTAGTGGCCTTCCGGGGTTATTATTGACCCTTGGAAATGCAGAACGTACAGAGCCACTTGTTATGATTGGACCAAAAGGATTAGAGCGTGTTGTAAATGCATTGCGTGTTATTGCTCCAGAATTACCATTTCCAATTGAGTTTATTGAGCTTTCAGGAAGTGAACAGATCATTGAGAGAAATGGATATATAATAGAAGCATTTCGTGTCAATCACAATGTAACTTGTTATGGATATAGCATAAAAATTCCAAGAGCAGGAAAATTCGATCCGAAGAAAGCTGAAGAAAATGAAGTGCCAAAAATGTATTGGAGTCGGTTGCAAAAAGGCGATACAATTGAAGCTGATGGTCGAATCTATACAAGTGATATGATTTTAGGAGAAGAGAGAAAAGGAATTAAGGTCACTTATTGTACCGATAGCCGTCCTGTTCCTGCGATTGCAGAACATGCAAAAAATTCCGATCTTTTTATTTGCGAAGGCATGTACGGAGAAGATGGAAAAGATGCAAAAGCAAGAGAGTATAAGCATATGACTTTTTATGAAGCTGCTAAACTTGGAAAAGAAGCGGATGTAAAAGAAATGTGGTTGACTCATTATAGCCCTTCTTTGACAAGGGCAGAGGAATTTATGCCAAAAGTTTGGGAGATTTTTGAGAGAGTAAAACCTGGAAAAGATGGAAAGAGCATAACATTAGAATTTGAAGAGGCATAGTGTGAGTAGTGATAAACAAACAAATGCTTTAAAGAATGTAAATTAACATAGAGTGACAAAAGGCATACGTTGTTCTAAAAATAATGTAAGTATT
>UQVN01000092.1 GCA_900544525.1 uncultured Eubacteriales bacterium | reverse complement strand
ACATAAATAAAACATGCCACTAGAAAATGGGGCCAAATGAAAATACGAATGGTATTGTTTCTTTAATCCCTCTTGTCTTTTTCCAATAATTGGGTTTTTATTACAAAAACCTAAGCCACCATAGATTTCTTCATCGGTATTTAACATCTCTACCCAAGTATTTTGCTCTTCTTCTACAATACAAAGTCTTTCATATCGAATATCACTCATATTACAAAGCATAAGAAACGTCTTTGTTCCAACAGTTCTTTTATAAGCCAACACACAACCGACTTTTGTGTTTACTGGTACAAATGTAAAATGTCCTTTCTTATACTCTTCTTGATACAATACCTCTTCTTCTTGATAGATTTTATGCAGATCTTTTCGAAATTGTAATAACTTTTTATGCATAGGAAAATTTAATAACATAAAATCTTGTTCCCGATCTTCCCTCCATTCCCGAAACTGACCAAATTCATTTCCCATAAAATCCAATTTCTTCCCAGAGTGGGTATACAGATAGAAATAAAGGGTTCGACATTGTGCAAACTTCTCTTCATAATTCCCCCACATCTTATCAAGAATTGTCTTCTTTCCATGAACAACTTCATCATGAGAAAGTGGCAATAAATAAAACTCATTTTGAAAATACTCCATAGAAAAATAAAGCAAAGAAAGTGCATCTTTTCGCTCCTTTGGGTCTAGCTCAAAAAATTTTAATGTATCATTCATCCAACCCATATCCCATTTGTAATCAAATCCAAGACCGCCATAGGAAACTGGCATGGTTACTTTTGGGAAATTGGTGGAATCTTCTGCAATTAAAATTACATCGCTATGTCGTTTATGAAGCCCTTCGTTCATCTCTTGAATAAACTCTATGGCCCCTTGATTAACCCCTCGGTTCTGATCTCCTTGCCAATAAATAGCATTGCTAATAGCATCCATCCGAAGCCCATCGATATGATAGTTTGTAATCCAATAATTAGCCGCTGACTGCAATAGCGTTCGAACTTCCCCTCGATAATAATTAAAATTACAAGATCCCCACTCGCTAAGTCCAGAATCCAAATCAGGATATTCATAAAGAGCCGTACCATCAAAATGAGAAAGAGCGAACTCATCTTTTACAAAGTGAACAGGAACAAAATCCACTATCACTCCAATTTCATTTTTATGACATTCATTCACAAATTTCATGAACTGTTTTGGCGTTCCATAACGAGAAGTAACAGCAAAAAAAGCGCTCACTTGATACCCCCACGAGGCATCCAATGGATGCTCTGCTAATGGTAAAACCTCTACATGGGTATAATGATTTTCTTTTAAATAAGGAATTAAAAGTTCTGCTATCTCTTCATAGGAATACCAACTTCCATCTTCTTTTCTCCTCCAAGAACCCATGTGCATTTCATAAATATTTAGCGGTTTATCATAATATTTACCGACCGTTTTTCGCTTTTTCATCCATTCTTCGTCTTCCAATATAAAGTCATGAAACGATGTTAAAATAGACGCTGTATTCGGTCTTAATTCCATAAAAAAACCATAAGGATCGGCTCGATCTACGTTTCTTCCATCCTTTTGATGAATCCGATACTTATACATCATCCCTTCTTTGGCATGAGCAACTTCACACTCATAGACTCCACTCTCACCCTCTTCTTTCATAAAGCAAGGAAATGTCCCCCAGTCATTAAACTCTCCAATCACTTCTACCGCCTTTGCATTTGGTGCATAAACACGAAACTGATATCCGCCTTCTTCTATGGGATGCGCTCCAAAATATTCATAAGCATCAAACATTTTGCCTGTATAAAACTCTTCTCTTACCATATACACTTTTTCCTTCCTATGCAATTCTCTAACTTGAGAATTTCCCATCACTTATCTTTGCAATCCTCTTTTTATTAATATCATTGTATCACAACCTTTATTCTTACAACAGAATAAAGTGTGCAAGCTGCGCATCATTGGCACGTAGTGCTTTTTTATTTCATAAGAAATTGGTGCTTTCATAAATTAATGTACTAAGGTTTTTCCTATGAAATAAAAAATCCCTAAATTACCATTTTTGATAATTTAGGGATTCTATTCATTTTATCTACCTTTTACTTTTGCAACTAATTGATCGTTTTCCAAATCAATTAAAATCACATCTTCTGCACGAACACCATCGCTTAAAATCAAACGCGCCGCTAATGTTTCCACATTTTTTTGTAGATAACGTTTTAATGGTCTTGCACCATAAATTGGATCGTATCCATTCTCAACGATAAACTCTTTGGCTTTGTCTGTTAACTCAATGCTAAGCTCTCGATCCGCTAATCGTTTATTCAAATCTTTTACAAGCAAACGAATGATATTTCCAATGTTATCTTTTGTAAGAGGTTTAAATAAAATAATTTCATCCAAACGATTTAAAAATTCTGGTCTGAAATTTCCTCTTAACTCTGTCATAACCGCATTTTGTGCCTGTTCAGAAATGGAACCATCTGCTTCAATTCCATCTAACAAATAAGAAGAACCGATATTAGAAGTCATAATTAAAATCGTATTTTTAAAATCGACGGTTCTACCTTGAGAATCAGTCACACGTCCATCGTCTAACACTTGTAATAACACGTTGAATACATCTGGATGCGCTTTTTCGATTTCATCAAATAAAACAACAGAGTATGGTTTTCTTCGTACTGCTTCTGTAAGCTGTCCTCCTTCTTCATACCCAACATATCCAGGAGGCGCTCCAATTAAACGAGATACGGAATATTTCTCCATATATTCACTCATATCAATACGAACAATATTATTTTCATCGTCAAATAGACTTTCGGCTAACGCTTTTGCAAGTTCTGTTTTACCAACACCAGTTGGTCCTAAGAATAGGAAGGAACCGATTGGTTTTGTTGGATCTTTAATTCCCGCTTTGGAACGAATGATGGCATCCGTTACTTTTTCAACTCCTTCATCCTGTCCAATGACTCTTTCATGAAGAACTTGATCAAGATGAAGTGTTTTATTACGTTCACTTTCTGTCAATTTCGCCACTGGAATTCCTGTCCAACGGGAAATAATTTTTGCAATTTCTTCGTCGGTTACACTTTCATGAACAAGAGAGCGATCTTCTTTCTTTACTTTCTCCTCTTCTTCTGCTAATTGCCGTTGTAACTCTGGTAATTTTCCGTATTGAAGTTCTGCTGCCTTATTTAAATCATAGTTTCTTTGGGCAATCTGAATTTCTGTCTGTACATTATCAAGCTCTTCTTTTAACTTCTGAACTTTTTCAACAGAAGCCTTTTCAGAATCCCATGTAGCTTTTGCAGAATTAAATTGCTCTTTTAAATTTGCCAATTCTTTTTGAAGATTTGCAAGACGATCTTGGCTTAAACGATCGGTTTCTTTCTTTAATGCCGCCTCTTCAATTTCCATCTGCATAATTTTTCTTCGAATTTCATCTAACTCGGTTGGCATAGAGTCTAATTCGGTTTTAATTAATGCACACGCTTCATCTACAAGGTCAATTGCCTTATCTGGTAAGAAACGATCGGAAATATAACGGTTGGATAACGTAGCAGCTGTTACAAGAGCAGAGTCTGTAATCTTTACTCCGTGATACACTTCATAGCGATCTTTTAACCCACGAAGAATCGAAATCGTATCTTCTACGGTTGGTTCATCTACCATAACTGGTTGGAAACGTCTTTCAAGGGCTGGATCTTTTTCAATATATTTTCGATATTCATCAAGCGTTGTTGCACCAATACAGTGAAGTTCTCCACGAGCAAGCATTGGTTTTAACATATTGCCAGCGTCCATAGAACCTTCTGTCTTACCAGCTCCTACGATAGTATGAAGTTCATCAATGAATAAAATAATCTGTCCTTCACTTTTCTTTACTTCTTCAAGAACCGCTTTTAAACGTTCTTCAAATTCACCACGATATTTTGCACCAGCAACTAAAGAACCCATATCCAGTGCAAATAACTTCTTATCTTTTAATCCTTCTGGAACGTCTCCACGGACAATACGCTGTGCAAGTCCTTCTACAACAGCAGTCTTACCGACACCAGGTTCTCCAATTAAAACTGGGTTATTTTTTGTTTTACGGCTTAAAATTCGAATTACATTTCGAATCTCTCCATCACGCCCAATGACAGGATCTAACTTTCCATTTTTCGCACGCTCGACTAAGTCATATCCATATTTTTCAAGAGTATCATAGGTGGCTTCTGGATTATCGCTTGTCACCCTTTGGTTGCCACGCACGGTAGAAAGTGCTTGTAAAAATCGCTCTCTTGTAATACCATAGCCTCTAAATAATTCCTTAATGGTTTTACTTGCGTGCTTGATTAAAGCGAGGAATAAATGCTCTACAGAAACATACTCATCCCCCATGGCTTTTAATTCATCTTCTGCACTGATTAAAACTTTATTTAAATCGTTACTAATGTATACTTGACCACCAGATACCTTTGGTTTCTTTCCTAATAATTGTTGTACTTGAGATAGAAAAGAATCTTTATTAATTTCCATCTTCTCAATCAATTTTAAAATTAAACTTTCATCGATCGTTAGTAAACTATACAATAAATGCTCTTGATCGATTTCTTGATTTCCATACTCATAAGCCAGTTTCTCACATTGCTGAACGGCTTCAATTGATTTTTGTGTAAATTTATTAATATTCATGCAACGCACCTCCCATGTGCTTTGTATTTGCTCTTTCTTATTATCAACATCAAACTAAAAACAATACAAAATTTTTGATTCTCACGGAAATAGCAATGTATTGTTTGTTTTGTTCTATTGCAAATATAACACTACTTGTTAGCACTGTCAATAGGTGAGTGCTAAAAAATCAAAATTTTTTTATAAACGCAGTGTTTGTGGACACCCAAAAGATGCTACTATACCAAATTTAAAAAAGGGAAACCAGCAATGTTTTGTAAAAGGATAGCTACGATTCTCTTATATTTTATCCCTTGTAGGCTTCTATTAGAAAATACTATACTTTTAACATACATAAATGAAAACTATCATTTATCTAGAGGTTAGAAGGATAACTATTAGAAAAGCAATACAGAAAACTAAAATTCTAAAATTAAAAGAAAATTACAAACATTGAAACTAAAAGGTGGAGGTTTTAACAATATGGAAGGTTTAGAAAGATATCACGTACGATTGTTACCACATAATCTCCAGTTATAAACCGAATGGGTAAGTTTCCAATTGTAATATTTGACATTACAATACGTCTATTGTATGATAGCCTTGAAAGTGAGGTTTTTTCTATGCAGATTTCAAGTAGATTTACTTTAGCAGTTCATATTTTTGCTTGTATTGATACGTTTGGAAACGAGAGAAAGGTTACGAGTGATTTCCTAGCTGGTAGTACAAATGTGAATCCAGTCATTATCCGCAGACTGCTCTCTCAATTAAAAACAGCTGGACTCATTCATGTTACAAGAGGTTCTGGAGGTGCAACTATTGCGAAGCCATTAAATGAGATTTCTTTTCTTGATATCTATCGCGCAGTGGATTGTGTCGAACACGGAGAATTATTCCACTTCCATGAGAATCCTAATACCGATTGTCCAGTGGGAAGAAATATCCATGTCATTTTGGATGATAAGTTAAAACGAGTTCAAGATGCTATGGAAAAAGAACTTTCTTCTATCACATTAGAAGATGTCAAAAATGATACGGAAAAATATATCAATATGCAATCTTAATTTTTGCTTAAGGTATTTGGATACCAATTCCAGATGTCTTAAGCAATTTTTTTATCTTTGGTTGTAACTATTGACATTACAACTTTTTAGTGTTATTATTCAGTTGTAATAATATTGATTACATCAAATCCCTATAAAAATTATTACAAAATTTCTTATATTCCAAGATAGCATCCCTTAGATTTTTAGATATAAGAAATACTCCAAAATAGTAGAAACTTTGATAGTAAATACAATCTATTATTTTCAACAATTCATTTATAAAGGAGAAAAAACATGAAAAAAGTAGTAGAATTTTTACAAGCAAACCCTGTACAATACCTTGCAACCGTAGGACGTGATGGAAAAGCAAAATGCCGTCCTTTTATGTTCTGCTTTGAAAAAGATGGAAAACTCTGGTTCTGTACAAATAATCAGAAAGATGTTTATAAAGATATGCAAGCCAATCCAGAAATTGAAGTATCCATATCCTCTCCTGAATATGCTTGGATTCGTCTTCATGGAAAAGCTGTTTTTGAAAACAATCATTCCGTGAAAGAAGATTGTATGAATAATCCAATTGTAAAAGGACAATACCAAACGGCAGATAATCCGATTTTTGAAGTCTTTTATCTCGAAAATCCTCATGGAATTATTGCCGATTTCTCTGGAAATCCACCATATGAATTTTAATGTTTTTTATAAAATTGCTCAATAAAACGAGGAGGGGATCTATATGAACCAAACGGAGCGCAGAAAATTTTTAATCCAAAAATTATTATTAGAAGAATCTAACGTTAGAAATATCGAAATTCCAACGGATCCTGAACAACAAAAGTTACTTTTGAGGGCAATGATGAACTTACGTCTTCCAAAGGAAATTGATGAAAAATTTCTAACAATACAAGATGAATATTTAAAGAATGAAATCGCTCAAAAAGGAATTACGGATATTAAAGATCTCTCTCCTATTGTTGAGGGCATTTATTTATGGCAGGGGGATATTACCACTTTAAATTGTGATGCGATTGTCAATGCAGCCAATAGCGGTATGACTGGATGCTATGTTCCAAACCATCGTTGTATTGATAACTGTATCCATACTTTTAGTGGAATTCAACTCCGTAATTTCTGTGCAAAACTAATGGAAAAACAAGGTTATGAAGAACCGACTGGAACAGCAAAAATCACCCCTGCTTTTAATCTTCCTTGTAACTATATTTTGCATACGGTAGGTCCTATTATTACTGGAAATTTAACAAAAATGGATTGTGAGCTTCTTGCTTCCTGCTATGACTCTTGTTTAAACTTAGCAGCTAGGAATCATCTAGAAAGTATTGCCTTTTGCTGTATCTCCACTGGTGAATTTCATTTTCCTAACGAAAAAGCCGCAGAAATTGCGATAGAAACGGTAAAAGCTTTTCTAAAAAAATCTACAAGTGTAAAGAAGGTGATTTTTAATGTTTTCAAAGATTTGGACAAAGAAATCTATGAAAGACTACTCAGAACAAATAAAGCAACTGAAGGAAGCCATTGATTCCGCTGATGCCATCCTAATTGGAGCAGGTTCTGGCTTATCCACTTCAGCAGGATTTACTTATTCTGGAGAACGATTCCATCAATATTTTTCAGATTTTATAGAAAAATACCATATCCCTGATATGTACTCTGGTGGCTTTTATCCCTATGACACTCTTGAAGAATATTGGGCATGGTGGAGTCGTCACATTTATTATAACCGCTATATAACCCCTCCAAAACCTGTTTATAAAGACTTACTAAAATTGGTTCAAAAGAAAAATTACTTTGTATTAACGACTAACGTGGATCACTGTTTTCAAAACGCTGGCTTTGATAAAAAACGCTTATTTTATACACAGGGAGATTATGGACTATGGCAGTGCTCTATTCCTTGCCATCAAAAAACTTATGATAATAAAGATGAAGTAAAAGAAATGATAAAAGCTCAAAAAAATATGCGGATTCCTACTGAATTGATTCCGCACTGTCCTATTTGTGGAAAGCCTATGACAATGAATCTTCGTTGTGATGATCGCTTTGTGGAAGATGAGGGCTGGCATCAAGCGATGAAACGATATTCTGACTTTCTCCATCATCATAGAGAACATAAAATCCTTTTTTTAGAATTAGGAGTAGGAGCAAATACCCCAGCCATTATTAAATATCCATTTTGGCAGATGACTGCTCAAAATCCTTCTTCTATTTATGCTTGTATTAATTTCAAGGAAGCCTTTGCTCCAAATGAAATCTCCTATCGCTCCATCTGCTTACAAGCGGATATCGGTGATGTATTGTTAGCATTACGCACATACAAAGGAATACACAACTTTCATCACACCTGCTAATAACATGACCCAAATCGGATTCATTTTAAATTTCTGTAATAATACAATACAAATAATAAAAATAACGACAAGATTCCATTTTATATTACTAAACTTAGCCACCACTTCACTTCCCCAAAATGTAGTCATTAAAATAGAAATCCCTGCTGCTGCAATCATAGCAACAACGGCTGGGCGAAGGGAGTTTAAGATTCCTTGTAATACATCAATATCTCGATATTTTAAATATAACTTAGCAATCAACGTTACAATAATACAGGATGGCAAAACACATCCTAAAGTCGCAATTACCGCTCCTAAAACCCCTGCTATTTTTATTCCAACAAAAGTAGCAGAATTAATAGCAATTGGTCCTGGTGTCATCTGAGAAATTGTAATTAAATCGGTAAATTCGCTTATACTCAACCAGCCATGTAATGTTACGACTTGATTTTGTATTAAAGGGAGTGCTGCATAACCACCACCAAAGCTAAACGCTCCAATTTGAAAAAAACTTAAAAATAACTGTAAATAAATCAAGACTTTCTCTCCCTTCGATTCCATATTGTTTCGATAGCTCCTATCACCCCACACACAATGACAACATAAATAACATTAACTTCGAAGATACAGGTTGCAATAAAGGCACCAATCATAATGATAATAGAGCCTACTTTTTTCCCTCCAACAACATTGCTTCCCATTTCATAAACAACAGAGGCAATCACTGCCCCGACTCCTGCCTGCATTCCTTCTAGCATTTGACTGATAATCACATTGTCACGAAAAATGGTATAGAATACAGAAATCAATGAAATAATGAAAAATGGCGGTAAAATCGTTGCTACAATGGCCGTTATTGCTCCAATCATCCCAGCCAACTTGTATCCGACAACAATGGCACCATTGACGGCAATCGCTCCTGGAGAAGATTGGGCAATAGCAATTAAATCTAACATTTCTTCTTCTTCAATCCAATGATATTGATCTACAAATTTCTTCTTCATCAAAGTTACAATGACATATCCACCTCCAAATGTAAAGGCACTTAAGTATAGTGTCGACAAAAAGAGTTTTATTAAGATATCTTTTTTCTTATTCATTTTGCTCCTCCTTGTTCCTTACTCATTATATTCATTCTTGATCTATAAGTAAGATAGTATTATTTTATTAAATAGTTAACTAATTTATTATAGAAGGAGATACCCTTATGACACTTCGCCATATGAAAATATTTATTGCCGTCTATCAAAATCAAGGTGTTACAAAAGCGGCTCATCAGCTCCACTTAGCCCAACCTTCCATTAGTTTAGCCATTCGTGAACTAGAAGACTATTATGGTGTTCGTTTATTTGATCGAATTGGAAGACGTATTCTACCTACCGAGTGTGGAAAAGAGTTTTATGGATATGCCATCCATATTCTTTCTTTATTTGACGAAATGGAGAAAAAAATTAAAAACTGGGATACCATTGGTACTTTAAGAGTGGGAGCAAGTATGACCATTGGCACTCACCTCTTACCAGAAATTATCAAACAATTTCAAAACACATTTCCTTCCCTAACAATAGAAGCGGTAATTCACACATCCAGCACCATCGAACAACATATCCTCAATAACACCATTGACATCGGTTTAATTGAAAACACTCCTAATCACTCAGATATTCTATTTGAACCTTTTATGAAAGACTCTCTTTGTGCCATTGTTCCACCAGAACACCCATTGACAAAAAAGAATGTTGTCACCCTTTTAGAATTAGCAAAATACCCTTTTTTAATGCGGGAAAAAGGAAGCGCTGGCCGTGAAATATTAGACGCCCATTTTGCCTTAGAACAGATTTCTATCAAACCTCTTTGGGAAAGTACAAGTACACAGGCTATTATTAAAGGTGTAGAAACTGGCTTAGGGATCGCCATCTTACCTTATCTTCTCGTTGAATCGAATATTAAAGATGGTTCTGTAAAGCAAATTTCTCTTACAAAGCCATTGCAAAGGGATTTAAACATTATTTATCATAAAAGTAAATATCTTACTTCAAATATGAAAAGTTTTATTTCTTTATGCAAGCATAGTTTATAACTCGTTGCCTCCACATAAAAAAACAAGGAAGGATTTTTCCTTGTTTCGAAAAATCCTCCCTTGTTTCGTTTCTTGAACTTATTCTGCTTCTTTTCCCCATACTTCTTCTGCAATCTCTTTTACAAGTGCAAGTTTTGCCCATTGTTCTTCCTCTGTCAATTTATTTCCAATTTCACAAGAAGCAAATCCGCATTGAGGGCTTAAATATAATCGTTCTAAAGGAATATACTTTGTCGCTTCATGAATGCGAGCAATGATTTTTTCTTTGTCCTCTAATTTTGGTGATTTTGTGGTAATTAAACCAAGGACAACTTTTTTATGTTCTGGCACTAATTGTAATGGTTCAAATCCACCAGAACGCTCATCATCATATTCTAAGTAATAAGCATCTACATTTTCACGAGTAAAAAGAAATTCTGCTACGGAATCATATGCTCCACTGCTAAAGAAAGTAGAATGATAATTTCCTCTACACACATGGGTATTGATTACAAGGTCGTCTGGCTTTCCTTCGATAGCTAAATTATTTACTCTTAATAATTGTTCCATAATCTCTTGGATATCGACACCTTCTCCATATCTTCCAATATTTTCTTTAGCCACACAAGCTCCCCAAGTACAGTCATCAAGCTGAATGTTTCGACATCCTGCTTCATATAAATCTTGAATTACTTTGCGATATCCTTTTGCAATATCCTGAATTAACTCTTCATTTGTCTCATAATATTTTCTTGTTGTTTCAATATTAAAAGGTAAAATCATCTGTTGTAAAAACTGAGCTGGTGCTGGTATTGTCTGTTTTGCAACGGTATGTTCATCTTCTAACGCTTTTACAAATTTAAAATGATCTACAAATGGATGATGTCCTACTGAAATTTTACCACTTAAATAAGTGTCATCGATCAATGCCTGTTCTCCATGAAATCGAACTCCATTTTCTGTCTTTTGATGTTCCACTCCATCAAATCCCCACATAAAATCTAAATGCCATGTGGAACGACGAAATTCTCCATCGGTAATGACAGAATATCCTGCTTTTTTTTGCTTCTCCACTAATGCTTTTATTTCTCTATCTTCTACTTCTGTTAATTGTTCTTTTGTAATAGCCCCCGCTTCATAATCTGCTCTCGCCTTTTTTAAAGGTTCCGGTCTTAAAAAACTTCCTACATAATCAAATCGAAATGGTGTATTTTTCTTCATTCTCTTCTCCTTCTCTTTTCCCAAATAAAAAAACTTAAAATGATATTTTAAATGTTTGCTGTTTTCTTATTGCCCATTATACCGCCCAAAATAACATTTGAATAATACGAAAAAAAAGAGGTTTGATATAGTTTTAAGCTATGTCAAATCTCTTTTATAAAAAATCATGCAACAATTTTATTTTGAAATCTTATATTTTAAAAACTCTTATATG
>UQVN01000091.1 GCA_900544525.1 uncultured Eubacteriales bacterium | reverse complement strand
ACATAAAAAAGCGCTACGCGCAAACGATGCGCAGGTCGCAGAGAGGAAAAATCTACTTCGTAAACTGCGACCGCGCGGCAAAGTGTGCATTGCTAGAAGTAACTTAAAGTCGCGAAGAGTGTGCAACGCACACTTTGTTCTAGGAGAGAAAAAAGTATAATTCCACTTATTTTGAATTTTATTTGAACAATGGGAAAGATTAATGATCAGTAGAAAAAATATACAAAAATAATTCTATAATTTTGGTAATAAAAAATAGAGAAACAACGTTGACATGTTTAAACAAGTTTGATATATTATACTTGTTCAAACAAGTTGTGAAAAGGCTACAAAATATAAGGCAAAAACAGTAGATTTCCTATTAGGAAATTTGGCATAATAATGGCATTTTGTACCGAAAGATTAAGAGAAGGAAAAGGAGAGAAGCGTATGGCAAAGTATGAAAATGATGTCAAAGAATTACTCCGTCTGATCGGTGGAAAAGAGAATATTCAAGCGGTGTCACATTGTATGACAAGAATGCGTTTTGTTCTTTCAGATCCGAAAAAAGCGGATGAAAAATCAATTCAAAATTTGAAAAGCGTCAAAGGAACTTTTACACAGGCAGGACAGTATCAAGTCATTATTGGAAATGATGTATCCACCTTTTATAATGAATTTACCGCTCATGCAGGAATTGAAGGAGTCAGTAAAGATGCTGTAAAAAGTATGGCAAAGACGAACCAAAAACCAATTCAGAAAATTATGGGAAGTCTTGGAGAGATTTTTGCTCCTTTAATTCCTGCTTTGATTTGTGGTGGTTTGGTATTAGGTTTTCGAAATATCATCGGTGAAATTAACTTTTTTAATAATGGAACACAAAGTTTAGCAGATGTATCACAGTTTTTCGCAGGACTTTATAGTTTCTTATGGCTCATTGGAGAAGCTGTGTTCCACTTATTGCCAGTAGGAATTGTATGGTCTATTACAAAGAAAATGGGAACGACACAGATTCTCGGTATTGTTCTTGGATTAACGTTAGTATCTTCTCAATTATTAAATGGATTTAGTGTTGCAAGCACGGCCGCAGCGGATATTCCTGTTTGGGATTTTGGATTTGCAAAAGTGCAGATGATTGGTTATCAAGGACAAGTAATCGCTGCTATGATGGCAGGTTTTGTGCTTGTATATTTGGAGAAATTCTTTAAGAAACATTGCCCAGAAGTTGTGAGCATGATTGTTGTTCCATTCTGTGCATTGATTCCAGCGGTTATTATCGCTCATACAATTGTAGGACCTATTGGTTGGAAGATCGGAAATGCGATTGCAGATGTTGTATATGCAGGACTTACTTCTAAAATGGGTGTTTTATTTGCTTTAGTTTTTGGTGTATGTTATGCGCCAATTGTTATGACTGGACTTCATCATATGACCAATGCGGTTGATACTCAGTTATCAAATCTCTTTGGTGGTACGATTCTTTGGCCAATGATTGCTCTTAGCAATATTGCACAAGGCTCTAGTGTGTTAGCCATGTCTGTACTTCAAAAGAAAAATGAAAGAGCACAGCAGATTAATATTCCAGCTTGTATTTCTTGTTATTTAGGCGTTACAGAACCTGCTTTATTCGGTGTAAACTTAAAGTATGGTTTTCCTCTTGTGTGTGGAATGATCGGCTCTGGAATTGCAGCAGTGATTTCTGTTGGATTTGGAGTACAAGCATTTAGTATTGGCGTTGGTGGTCTTCCTGGAATTTTATCCATTATGCCTCAGTACTGGGGAGTTTTCTTGTTAGCAATGGTAGTTGCGATTGTTGTACCATTTTGTTTAACTTATATTGTAGGAAGCAAGAAGCTTGCAAAAGAAGAACGTTTTGGAGAAGGAGAGAAGGCAGTAGAAGTAGAAAAGACAGTACAGCCAGTGGTGGAAGAACAAAAAACAGAAGAAGTAAAAGCAGGAGATAAGAAAGAAGTTATTTTAAAATCCCCAATTACAGGTAAAATTATTCCGATTGAACAAATGCCAGATGCTGTATTTTCTCAAAAGATTATGGGAGATGGTGTTGGAATTGAACCGACGGGAAATGTAGTTTTAGCGCCAGCGGATGGAACCATTAGTGTTGTTATGAAAGATAGTAAACATGCCTGTGGATTAACACTTGAAAATGGGGTAGAACTGTTAATTCATGTTGGAATTGATACCGTTGATATGGGTGGGGATGGATTTGAACTCTTTGTTGACAGCGGAGATAAAGTAAAATGCGGAGATAAATTGATTTCCTTTACTCCTGAAAAAATTGAACAAGCAGGGCATCCAAAGACAACTGCCTTTATTATTGCAGGGGAAGGAAATGCAAAAGACTTCCAGTTTACAACAAATATTGATGCAGTTGCAGGAGACACAGATATTATAAAATATTCTGTTTAATATCTTTGTGGCTTTTCGTTTAAAAGAGAAAGGGCGTATGGAAATGAAAGATTTTAAGAAAAGTGTCGTATATCAAATTTATCCAAAATCATTTTGTGATACCAATGGAGATGGTTTTGGTGATTTAAAAGGTGTGACTTCTAAGTTAGATTATTTAAAAGAATTAGGTGTCGATTATATTTGGATGACTCCATTTTTTATTTCGCCACAAAAAGATAACGGATACGATGTGGAAAATTACTATGAAATTGATCCTCGCTATGGAACCATGGAAGATTTTGAGGAGCTTTCAAGGGAAGCAAAGAAAAGAGGAATTGATTTAATGCTTGATATGGTATTTAATCACACATCCGATCGACATGAATGGTTTCAAAAGGCATTAGCAGGAGAAGAAAAATATAAAAATTATTATATTTTTAAAAAAGGAAAAGAAGATGGCTCTGCTCCAACAAACTGGGAGAGTAAGTTTGGTGGAAGTGCATGGCAGTATGTGCCAGAGATGGATGAATATTATTTGCATTTATTTGATGTTTCCCAGCCGGATCTCAATTGGGAAAATGAAGAAGTGAGAAAAGAAGTGCAAAAAGTGATTCGCTTTTGGATGGGAAAAGGTGTGAAGGGCTTCCGCTTTGATGTTATCAATTTAATTAGCAAAGGGGAATTTCAAGATGACTATGAAGGAGATGGAAGAAGATTTTATACCGATGGTCCTCGCATTCATGAGTTTTTAAAAGAATTAAATGAGCAGACATTTGGACAAGAAGAAGGAATTATTACGGTTGGAGAAATGTCTAGCACTTCTATGGAAAACTGTTTCCAATATGCAGGGGCAGATAGCCATGAATTGTCCATGGTATTTAATTTCCATCATTTAAAAGTGGACTTTATGGGAAATGAAAAATGGGTGCTTGTACCAGCTGATTTTTATAAATTAAAACAGATTTTATTTGACTGGCAAAAGGGAATGGCAGAACATAATGCTTGGAATGCTGTTTTTTGGTGTAATCACGATCAGCCTAGAGTCGTATCAAGATTCGGAGATGAAGGTACTTATTGGAAACAGTCAGCAAAAATGTTAGCAACGATTATCCACTGTTTCCGTGGTACTCCTTATGTGTACCAAGGAGAAGAATTAGGGATGACAAATGCAGGATTTACTGATATTTCTCAATATCAAGATGTAGAAAGTATCAATCACTTTAGAATCTTACAAGAAAAAGGATTGACAAAAAGCGATGCTTACCGTATTTTACAAATCCATTCAAGAGATAATAGCCGTACACCAATGCAGTGGGAAAATAAAGAAAATGGTGGATTTACAACAGGAACACCATGGATTGAAGTGAATAAAAATTATGAAACAATCAATGCAAAGACAGAACGAGAAGATCAAGATTCCATTTTCTATTACTATCAAAAATTAATTGAACTTCGTAAGCAATACGATGTCATTGCGTATGGAGATTTTGAAGAGGTTGCAAGAGAACATAAAGATGTCATTGCTTATAAACGTCATTATGAAAACGAAACATTGTTTGTAATTTCTAATTTTTATGGAAAGGAAACAATACTTCGATTATCAGAGAATATGAATGAATATGAAAAACTTTTGGGTAATTATGAAGGTGTGAATCAGACAGAAGAAGGTCTAGAACTTCGCCCATATGAGACGATGATCCTGTATAAAAAAGAGTTATAAAAAGTCATAAGTGGACGATTTATAAGAAATTCTAGGAAAAAGAGCTGTTGCTAGTTTTGTAACAGCTCTTTCTTTCTATTTTTAGTTTACTGTTATTTCCAATAAATTAGCATTGACTTTATCACTGTGGTCTAATAAAATAATGTAATAAAATACAGAAATTTGAATAACAGGAGGAAGACGATGGAATTAATTAAATTAATTGGTATTTTAATTGTAATTCTTGGGTTTGCATTTAAGCTGGATTCCATTTTAATTATTTTTATTTCAGCAGTAGCAACCGCATTAGTTGGAGGATTGGGCATTGAAGGGTTATTAGATGTGTTAGGTACAAACTTTGTCGCCAACCGAAATATGGCCATTTTCATTATGATTTTATTAGTAACAGGTACTCTTGAGAGAAATGGTTTAAGAGAAGCAGCAGCAGCTCTTATTCAAAAGATAAAAGGGGTAACTGCAGGAAAACTTATTTGTGTCTATGGTATTATGAGAGCTTTCTTTGGAGCTTTTAATATTAACTTTGGTGGAGTTACTGGTTTTGTTCGCCCTGTTGTGCTTCCGATGGCAGAAGGTGCTGTAGAAGCAGAGGGACACGATGTGAATGAGGAACATTTGGAGGAAATCAAAGGAATGGCATCTGCCATGGACAATATCTCTTGGTTCTTCTTCCAAGTACTGTTCGTTGGAGGCTCTGGAGGTCTTCTCGTTCAATCCACATTGGAATCTTTAGGTTATCAAGTATCCTTAATTGATCTTGTAAAAGTAGAAATTCCAGTTGCATTAATTGCACTCATTATTGCTTCTATTTACTTCATAATTCGTGATAAACAGCTTTGCAAGAAATATTATGGTAGTTCTAGTAGTTCAAAAAATAAATCGACAAAGAAATAGAGAAGGGGAGAAAGAAAGATGTTAGCATTTTTTATGGATCCAAGCCTTGATATTTGGACAAAGTTATTAGAAGTTGTTTATATTATTATTGGATTGATTACTATTTACGCAGGAATTAAAAATTTATTAGATAAAGAAAATCCAGCCAGAATTGGAACTGCTGTTTTTTGGTGTTCCTTTGGAGTTGTCTGTGCCCTTGGAAAGTGGCTTCCGTCAAAAGTATCAGGGTTACTTGTTATTATTATGATTATTCCTGCTATTTTTAAACGAGTAAAACCAGGAAAGGTAAATGCTCCCAAAAAGGAATATACGGAAAAGCAATTTGAAAAAATCGGATATAAACTTTTTATTCCAGCTCTTTGCATGGGATTTATGTCCATTATTTTTGCATTGTTAAATATTAGTTCTTTAGTGGGAATTACAGTTGGTGTTTTTGTGTCCATGTTTTTATTATTTCTTTACTCAAAGGACAACAAACCAAAAGTATTCTTAGATGATTCTGAGAGATTTTTATCCGCAATGGGACCTCTTTGTATGTTACCACAGCTTTTAGGAGCATTAGGTGGTATTTTTACACAGGCAGGTGTTGGAGATGTCATTGCAGGACTTGTACAAAAAATTGTTCCAGAAGGAAATGTGAATATAGGAATTATTGTATTTGCAATCGGTATGGCACTCTTTACTATGATTATGGGAAATGCCTTTGCTGCGATTACTGTTATGACCGTTGGTATTGGAGCACCTTGTGTGTTGGCTTATGGTGCGGATCCTGTTGTCGTTGGAATGATCGCATTAACTTGCGGATTTTGTGGAACATTATTAACACCGATGGCAGCGAATTTTAACATTGTTCCAGTGGTAATTCTTGATATGAAGAAGAGATTTGGAGTTATTAAAAATCAGATATTTATTGCCATTGCTATGTTAATCATTCAGATTATCTATATGATTTTATTAAAATAAAAAAGACAAATATAAAACAGATAAGAAAAATAAGGAGTGTGAAAGCATGAAAATTTTAATTACAGGATTTGATCCTTTTGGTGGAGAAAGTGTAAATCCAGCATTTGAAGCTGTGAAACTTCTTCCAGATGAAATTGCTGGTGCCAAAATTATAAAATTAGAAATTCCAACGGTGTTTTCAAAAAGTGCGGTTGCAGTAGAAACAGCTATTAAAGAGCATAACCCAGATGTTGTTATTAATGTAGGACAAGCAGGAGGACGTTCTTGTGTGACAGTAGAAAAGGTGGCCATTAACTTAGCAGAAGCGAGAATTCCAGATAACGATGGAGAGCAGCCACTTGATGTACCATTACAAGAAGATGGAGAAACTGCTTATTTTACAACACTTCCAATAAAAGCAATGGTGAAAAATGTAAGAGAACATCAATTGCCTTGTCATATTTCTTATACAGCAGGAACTTACGTATGCAATGCGGTTATGTATAATGTCCTTCATATGACAAAGAAGAATTATCCAAATATTCGTGCAGGATTTATTCATGTTCCATATGCTACAGAACAGGTAGTGGATAAACCGAATGGAACTGCTTGTATGCCTTTAGAGGCCATTGCAAAAAGTCTTGAATACTGTGTAGAAGCCGTTGTTATGAATGAAGAAGATGTAAAAGAAGCTATGGGAACGACTCATTAAGATATCGATTAAGAAAAGACGTTCCTACTATAAATTTTATAAAAATGAATGGAAGAGAAAGATTGTCGTATCCTATATAAGGAATGGCAATCTTTTTTTCTATGTTTATAGTATTTTTTGTCAAAAAATGATACAATAAAATTGAAAATACAGATATTTTAATGGAAATAACGTGTGATATTGATAACACGATATAGGATAAGAAGATACATGGAGGAAATACGATGAGTGAAATTAGTGTATTTGACGTTATGGGTCCTAATATGATTGGGCCGTCTAGCTCTCATACAGCAGGGGCACTTCGCATTGCACTGTTAGCAAGTAGACTTGCAAAAGGAAAAATTCTACATGCCAAATTTGTGTTATACGGTTCTTTTGCAAGAACTTACCATGGACATGGTACGGATCGGGCATTAGTAGGAGGGATTTTAGGATATAATACCGATGATGAACGAATCCGTGATTCGTTTGAACATGCAAAAGAAGCGGGTGTCACATATGAATTTATTGAAAATTTTACGAACCGAGACGTTCATCCAAACACCGTTGACATTGAGTTAACTTGTGAAGGGCAACATGTTGTGACTGTGAGAGGAGAGTCTATTGGCGGAGGAAATGCGGTTATTCGTAAATTAAATGGAATCGATATTCATATTAATGGAGCGTCACCAATGGTATTAGTAAAACATTGGGATCGAAAGGGCGCACTTGCTTATATGACAAAGGTGTTGAGTGATTCTGATTTAAATATTGCAGCTCTTAATTTATACCGAGAAGGAAAAGGAAAAATCGCTTATGCAATTGCGGAACTGGATGGGAAAGTGTCCAATGAAGTGTTAAAGAAATTGGATGATTATCCTGATAATATTTTAACAATCTATATTCCAGCATTATTATAATTGGTATCGATGGAGAAAGAAATATCGGACTATCGGAGTAATGAATAGAGAAATTAAGATCTAGAATAAGAGGAAGGAAAAGAAATTATGAATTTTCGAAATGGTAAGGAGCTTCTCTCGTACTGTGAAGAGAAAAATTGTTCAATCTCGGAAGCTATGATAAAAAGAGAAGTTGAGGATATTGAACGACCTTTAGAAGAGACAATGGAAAAAATGCATACCGCATGGGACATTATGAAAAAGTCTGTGGAGCGCTCTTTAACAGAAGATGTAAGAAGTATGGGTGGTTTAATTGGTGGAGAGAGTAAAAAAATCAATCAGTTAAGAGAAGATGGAAAAAATATTTGTGGGTCTGTTATTTCAAAGGCAATTGCCTATGCGGTTGGAGTATTAGAAGTCAATGCTTCTATGGGGCTGATTGTAGCGGCTCCAACAGCAGGATCTTCTGGTGTTATGCCAGGAACGATGCTTGCTATGCAACAAGAACATGGATTTTCTGATGAGGAAATTGTAAAGGCATTATTTAATGCATCAGCCATTGGGTATTTAGTGACAAGAAATGCTACAACCGCAGGGGCAGAAGGTGGATGTCAAGCGGAAGTAGGCTCTGCAAGTGCTATGGCAGCATCAGCTGTTGTAGAATTAATGGGAGGAACGCCAAAACAATGCTTAGATGCGGCGTCTTTTGCCATAATTAATTTATTAGGGCTTGTATGCGATCCAGTGGGAGGACTTGTAGAATTCCCATGTCAACTTCGAAACGCACAAGGAGCCACAACCGCACTTACTAGTGCAGAGATGTCTCTTTCAGGAATTGCTTGTCCAGCTCCAATTGATGAGACAATCGACATTATGTATTCTGTAGGAAAAGCCATTCCATCCGAGTTAAGAGAGACTTCTTTAGGTGGTATGGCAACTTCTAAGGGCGCTTGTTCTGGCTGTAATATGTGCCATTAGAATGGAGAATATTAAGAGTTCAAAGAAAAATAGCAATCCTATTGGAGCAAAAAAAGAGTAGAGCGATTAAGAAAAAAGGAAAAGGGCGAAAACAATAAGTAGAAAGGAAGATAAAAATGCCACAGATTACAAATGATTGGGCGACATACATGGATTTGGAGTATAAAAAGCCTTATTATAGAGAGTTATATAAAAAAGTATTGGAAGAATATCAAAATTATGAAATTTTTCCACCAGCAGATGATCTTTTTAATGCATTTCATTTAACTCCACTTAGCAAAGTAAAAGTCGTTATTTTAGGACAAGATCCTTATCATAATGTAGGGCAAGCACATGGACTGAGCTTCTCTGTAAAACCAGGAGTACAAACGCCTCCTTCTCTTGTGAATATTTATCAAGAGTTAAAGGAAGACGTTGGTTGTTACGTTCCAAACAACGGTTATCTTGTGAAGTGGGCGGAACAAGGAGTATTATTATTAAATACAGTTTTAACGGTTCGCGCCCACCAAGCCAATTCTCATAGAGGGATTGGATGGGAGAACTTTACGGATGCTGCTATTCGTGCTTTAAATGAGCAAGATCGTCCGATTGTATTTTTATTATGGGGAAGACCAGCTCAGATGAAAAAGAAAATGTTGAACAATCCAAAACATCTTATTTTGGAAGCACCTCATCCAAGTCCACTGTCCGCTTATCGAGGATTTTTTGGATGTGGACATTTTAGTAAAACAAATGAATTTTTAAAAGAACATGGTTTAGAGCCAATCGATTGGCAAATTGAAAATATTTAGACATTTCATAAACATAAGAAAAGGAGCGAAAAACAATCGACTCCTTTTTTTATATAATAGCAAAGGGGGATAAAAGGGGATTTCATCATTGATAGAGTGCAATCGATAAATAAGTAAAATGAATAAATCCAAAAAGAAATTTGCAAATTAGCGAATTTCAGAGTACAATAAAAGATAAGTGCACAAAGAGGGCAAAAGTGTAAAATTGGAATAAGGAGAAGGAGGAGAATATCGAGAAGAGAAGAAAAAGGAAAAGGAGTTTTTATTATGCAACAACATGAAAATCATTCACTAGGTCATATAGCAGCACTGGGAACCGTAATTGTTTGGGGAACCACTTTCGTTTCAACAAAGGTGCTTCTTCGTTCTTTTGATCCAGTGGAGGTACTATTTACAAGGTTTGCAATTGGCCTTGTTATCTTATTTTTAATGAATCATAAAAGATTACAATTGTTAGATAAAAAACATGAATTATATTTTATCGGTGCTGGTATTAGTGGTGTCACTTTATATTTCTTATTTGAAAATATTGCTTTAACGTATTCTACAGCATCGAATGTAGGAATTTTATTAGCATGTGCACCATTTTTTACAGGTCTTGTATCTAAAATTTTTCTGAAGGATCATCTAGGCAAATCCTTCTTTATTGGGTTTCTATTCGCAATCGCTGGAATTTTACTCATTAATTTCAATGGAAATGTTGTATTAAAATTAAATCCAATCGGTGACATCCTCGCTATTATTGCAGCACTTATTTGGGCGTTTTACTGTATGTTTATTCGAAAGATCGGAGAGTATGAATACAATACCGTTCAAGTAACAAGAAGAGTATTTTGTTGGGGAATTTTATTTATGATTCCAGTTGTATTGTGGAATGGATATCATACAACAACAGAAGAATTCTTTCGCCCAGAGAATATAGGGAACTTTCTCTATTTAGGAATTGGTGCTTGTGCTATTTGTTTTGTTACATGGAACTTTGCGATGAGAGTGCTTGGTTCTGTAAAAGCAAGCGTTTATTTATATTTAAATCCTGTCATTACCATTATCGCTTCTGCCATTATTTTAAAAGAGCGCATTACAATGATTGCCATCGCAGGAACCGTTCTCATTCTTATTGGACTTGTTGTTTCTGAGAAGGGGAATAAAAAAGCACAAGAGGAATTGGAAATTCACGGAAGTGAAGTGGCGGAAGGATAAGAGAACATAATACATAATATGTAAGTAGCAAAACTGGCTTATCTTTTGAGATTTCGATATTTTGATATAGAAGTGTCAAAAGTTAGGTAGAATTAGAAGTTAAATGGAACTTGGAAAGAAGAAAGAGGTGTTCTAGTTAATATGATTTCAAAAAAGATGTATGAACTTGGAAGTAAAAGATCCGTTATTCGAGAAATTTTCGAATATGGAAATCAAAGAAAAAAAGAGGTTGGGGCAGAAAATGTCTATGATTTTAGTTTAGGCAATCCAAGTGTTCCAGCTCCAAAAGCTGTAGATCAAGTCATTCGAGAAATTTTGGATACAGAAGATCCGATGACAATACATAGTTATACAAGTGCACAAGGTTCAGAGGAATGTAGAGAGGCATTAGCTAAGTCTTTGAATCAACGATTCAAAACGCATTTTACTGCAGATAACTTTTATATGACAGTAGGGGCAGCGGCATCGATTAGCATCTGCTTTAAAGCTCTTGCTAACGAAGGAGATGAATTTATCACTTTTGCACCATTTTTTCCAGAATATCAATGTTTTGTAGAAGCTGCGGGTGGGAAGTTAGTAGTTGTTCCTGCAAAGGAAGATGATTTTCAAATTGACTTTACTCAGTTTGAGAAACTTTGCAATGAAAGAACAAAGGCTGTCATTGTAAATTCGCCAAACAATCCATCAGGAGTCATCTATTCAGAAGAGACCATTCAAAAGTTAGTGGAATGTTTGGAGAAGAAGCAAAAGGAATATGGCCATGCTATTTACTTGATTTCTGATGAACCATATCGAGAAATTGTATACGATGGATGCCAAGTTCCATTTTTAACAAAGTATTATAATAATACTTTTATTTGCTATTCTTTTAGTAAGGCGTTATCATTGCCTGGGGAACGAATCGGGTATGTTATCGTACCAGATGAAATGGAAAATGCAAAAGAAGTTTATGCTGCCGTTTGTGGCGCAGGAAGAGCCCTTGGATATGTGTGTGCTCCATCCTTATTCCAAAAAGTAGTGGCAAAGTGTGCCTATGAAGTTAGCGATCTTTCTTTATACAAAAAAAATAGAGATTTATTATATAATGGGCT
>UQVN01000090.1 GCA_900544525.1 uncultured Eubacteriales bacterium | reverse complement strand
ATAAACTTATTGTTTCTTATTTTTAAAGTAGAACAATGAAAAACAAAAAACTCTTAGAAAGACTTGCTCATTTCTTTCTAAGAGTTTTTACGATTTCGCTTTTATACTATTTCATTAACTTTTGAATTGTTTTACAAAGCTCGTCAACGACCTCTTCATTTCCAGCCTTAATATCTTCTACCACACAGGTTTTAATATGGTTGGACAATAATAGTTTACTAAAACTATTTAATGCTGACTGCACTGCACTCACTTGTGTTAAAACATCTACACAATATCTATCTTCCTCTACCATAGACTTAATTCCTCTCACTTGCCCTTCAATACGGCTTAAACGATTCATTAAATCTTTGATCTCCTTTTCATCTCGATGTTTGCTTTTACAATTACAACATTCATGTTCACAATTCATAGAATGCCCCCCTTTGTCGACTCCATTGTCTCTTTATTTGCCTTCATAGACAATAACAGATTCCACATCATACTTTTCTAATTTCTTTCTTCCTTCTAAACCTGCTAATTCCATTAAGAAAATCATTTTTACAACTTCCCCGCCAAGCTCTTCCACAAGCTCTGCGGCCGCTTTAATTGTACCACCTGTTGCAATTAAATCATCAATTAATACTACTTTTTGTCCTGGTAAAATAGCATCTTTATGAATTTCAATTGTCTCTGTTCCATATTCTAAATCATATTCTTTGGAAACTGTCTCACATGGCAGTTTTCCTTTTTTACGAACAAGAACAAATCCTTTTTTTAATTTATATGCAATTGGCATTCCAAGAATAAATCCTCTTGATTCCGTTCCTGCTAATATATCAAATTCCACATCTTTTAATAATTCCGCCATAGAATCAATTGCTAGTTGTAAACCATCTGGATCTTTTAAAACAGTTGTAATATCACGGAAAACAATCCCTTCTTCTGGAAAATTCTCAATACTTCTTACATAATCTTCAACCTTTTTCATCGGTTTTTCTCCTTTCATTCATCCCTTTTTTTCTTATTTTTTTCTTCAATTACGGTTTTTACTTCTTCAAAAACCTCTTTAAATCGAATAGAAACTGCGGATGGATGTCTTCGAATCAATTTTCTTTCTCTATTGATCAATTTCTTTAACAAATCACTTTTCTCACCTTGCAATGCTTGAAAACGTTCTGCAATCTCTTTTCTTGTGTGCTCTTGTAATTGATAAAATTGTTCTGCAATTTCTTGCTTCTTCCAATTGTCTGGAATTTTTGCCTTTGTTTCTTTAGATCTATCTTTTAAAAATTCTAAAATTAATGTCTGCTTCTCTTTGGCGCTATCGGATAAGCCTCTTAAATTCTCCTTCACACTGATGGAACGCTCTACCATGCTTCCAATAGCTTCTGCCGAGCGTTCTTTCATTGATCGCATGGATTCTTCTTTGATTCTCTCGGAAAGCCCATCTAGTTCCATACGAAGTTTTTGCATCTTTTCCAATAATCTTGCAAAATCGAATGCGGTTTTAGCGGATATACAAACATCGCTTAAAAACAAAATACTAATGAAACATACCAAAACCTCAGACACTGTTCTTGGAATCGAAAGTACGATATGAGCAATTGGCTCATGTACCACGTAAGTCATAAAAATAGATAAAAATCCCCAGAATAAAGAGGCTTTTAGACAAACATAGCCATTGAAATTTAGCACTTCATTGCTATAATCCCAATATCGTACCTTTAATAGTTTCTCCATTCCCCAGCCAGTTATATACTCAAGAATTGTAGCACCGATCATTCCACAAACATAAACGAGGGCCATATGTTCTTTTACAGGAATGGTACAAATCAATACCATAATGGCTCCTGTCCCATAAATGGGAAGCATAGGTCCATGTAAAAAACCACGATTTACCAATCTCTTTTTCGTAAACGATACGATCGTAGATTCAATACACCATCCAAAAAAACAATAGCAATAAAAAAATAACAACCATTGTATCATATTATATGGATACGTTTTAATCAACCCCCTGACTTCTTTTTCTTATGTCTTTTTTCTTATTATGATTTACAGTACAAATTGCTCAATGGCATAAGCAACACCATCTTCTTCATTTGTCTTTGTAATAAAGTCTGCAATGCCTTTTACTTCTTCATTTCCATTGCCCATGGCAACCCCAAACCCTGCCATTTTAATCATCTCGATATCATTACTACTATCGCCACAGACCATAATCTCTTCTCTTGCAATACCAATGCTCATTCCAAACTCTAATAACGCTTTTCCTTTGCTAACGCCTTTTCCATTTAACTCTAAATTATTTCCCATAGAGAACGTCGTCTCTACCTCACCTTCCTCGATCCAATGACGACGAGCTCTCTCTCTATCCTCTTGATTAACAAATAATACGTTTACTTTCTCAATCTGATTTGGATTTTTCTCCATATACTCTCGAATATCATCCACTAAAATTCGACTGCTCAATAACATCTGTTTTTGCTGTTCACTTTCCGCAAATCGATCCAATTGTGCAATGCGATCTCTTTGAGAATAGGCATGACCATCTAAATATACATCAGGAATCGTATCCATTGTAAAAGCATAATCCATCGCTTTCCTTGCCGTTAAAATATCCATATAACTTGTATAAATCTTCTCTCTTTTCTTAAGCTCCCATACAACAGCGCCATTTACAGTCAAAGCATAGGGAAAATCTACCGTATTCATTACAACCTCTGGAATGGCGGTAATCCCTCTTCCTGTTGCAGGCATAACAATCACTCCTTTCTTTACAGCTTCTTGTAACACCTGCTTTGTATGCTCCGTCACACACTTTTTATCTGTTAATAAAGTTCCATCAAGATCTAGAGCAATTAATCTTATATTTTTTTTCATACTACCTCCTAATCTTTGTGTTAAACAATTAAACCCTACTTTTTACGATAATTCTCTTTTATTCTACACAAAAAAAGGCAACTTCTCAACTGCATTGATAATTTTGTATGATAATTTGTAAACTTCTTATTCCACGAAATTCATTAATCGTTGGATAATAAGTACAATCAAAATAAATGGTATTATACCTTCCTTGTAAAAGTGCATCCACTTGATCTTGTCCATAGTTTTTTGCTAATTTTTCCATCATACCATTAAGATCGCCAAAATACAGTGCATCCATTTGGCATCCTTCTTCGCTTTCTACCAGTAGCTTTAATACATTTTTATTCTTTCCAAGAATTTTTCCAGTGACCGCTTTTAAATGTTTTTGTGCAAAAATTGGTTTATTGTTTCCTTTTCCAAACGGCTCTAATAAATCCAATTGCTCCACTAATCGCTCATTCATATAACCAAGAGGCATCGGAACATCAATCACTACTTTTTCTATTAAATCCTCTTTTGTTAATGCGGTCTGCTCATTTAAACGATGGCGAAACGCTTCTAAATTTTCCATCGGTAAGGAAAGACCCGCTGCCATAGGATGTCCCCCAAATTTACTCAGCAAATCTTTACATTTTGTCAACTCTTCAAACATTGAATAGGCTTCAATGGAGCGTCCAGAACCTTTTAATCCTCCATCTTCTGCCTTTGTAATAACAAAAACAGGTCTTGCAAAAGCCTCTCTTACGCGTCCTGCAATAATTCCTGCTAAGCTTTCATGACAATCTGGTAAATATACAACTAATACACTGTCATAAAATAACTCCGTTGTTTCCACTTGTTCAATGGCTTCTTTTACCCCACGTTCTGTCATATCTTTTCGCTCATCGTTTAATTCTTTTACTTCTTTTGCCATATGGTTCGCTATGCTTTGATTTTCTTCTAACAGCAATTTCAGCCCTCTTTTTGCCGTATCCAACCGTCCACTAGCATTTAAACAAGGGCCAATGACAAAGCCTAAATGATAGGCAGATAACGTTTTCTCCTCTAGCCCATTTGCTTTTAATAGTTCTTGCAATCCGATATTTTGTGTGCGATTTAACCGCTTTAATCCTTCTTTTACAATAATTCGATTTTCTCCTTGTAAATCAACCACATCGCATACCGTAGCAATGGCGGCAAACTCTAAAAGTTCATAAATTTTCTCTTCGATTCCAAAAGCTCGATAAAGAGACCAAATAAGCTTCCAAGCAACAACTGCTCCGCAGATAAGTGGAAATGGATAGTTGCATTCCTCCTGCTTTGGATTAATCACAAAATCTGCTGGTGGAATTTTATATTGTTTCTCTCCATTTTCTGTTTCCTCAAATGGAACATCATGATGATCTGTAACGATTACGGTCATTCCCAATTGTTTTGCATAAGCAATTTGCTCATAAGCTGCGATACCATTATCACAAGTGACAATCGTATCCACCCCTTGTTCTTTTGCCTCAGTTACAATTCGTTCATTAATTCCATAGCCATCTTTCATACGATCTGGAATTTCATAATCCACGTTAGCCTTTATCATCTGAAATCCTTTTAATAAAATATAGTTAGACATAATTCCATCTACATCATAATCGGAAATAATACGTATTTTCTTTCCTTCCTTTATTTTCTCCACTAAAAGTTCTGTGGCTTGTCTCATATCTTTTAAAAGGCTTGGATCGTGTAAATTATTCAGTGTTGGGTATAGATATTCCTTTATCTGATCTTCTTCTATTACATCACGATTTCTTATTAATCTTGCGATAACAGGATCAATGTGAAAGCGTTCTCCAATGCCATAAAAATCAGCTTTTTTTCCAGAGACAACCCATTTTTCCCTCTTTCTTTCTCGCTTCATTTGATTCTTTCTCCTTCCTGTTTTTCGACAATACAAAAGATGAAAATAAGGAAAAGCACCCTTAGGAAATACAAGAAATTTCCCAAGCGTGCCTCTCAACGTTTTTCTATATTTTAAAAAGAATTTTATGCTTCTTCTTCTGCAAGCGCTGCTTTAATCATAATCGCACATTCAATTCTTTTCTTTTGGAGTTCGCATCCAATTTCATATGGTTCTAAAATAGACTCATGGAATTTATAGGAGTTTGCAGAACATCCACCACTGCAATAAAATCTAGCAAAACAGTTTTTACATTCTTCTTTTGCGTAGACGTTGCAAAGTTTAAATTCATCACAAATTTCTTTCTTTTGAATCCCATCAAAAACATTACCGAGGTGATATTCTTCAATTCCTACAAATTGATGACATGGATAGAGGTCTCCTTGTGGAGTAACCGCTAAGTATTCTGTTCCTGAACCACATCCAGATAGACGTTTTGCAACACAAGGACCACCTGTTAGATCAATCATAAAATGGAAGAAATTAAATCCTCTTCCTTCTTTTTCTCTCTTGATCATTTCTTTTGCAAGGCGATCATATTCTGCTAAAACTGTCGGAATATCTTCTTTTTTAATAGACCATGGATCATCATCTGCAGAAACAACTGGTTCTACTGAAATCTGTTTAAATCCAAGATCTGCAAAGTGAAGAACGTCATTTGCAAAGTCTAAGTTATGGTGTGTAAATGTTCCACGAATATAATATTTATCTTGATGACGACTTTCTGCAAATTTCACGAATTTTGGCATACTAATGTCATAAGCACTTCCCTTTCCTTTTGGGAATGGACGCATATAATCATTGACTTCTTTACGCCCATCGCAGCTTAATACAACATTTGCCATTTCTTTATTGCAAAATTCCATAATATCATCATTTAAAAGAATTCCATTTGTTGTCAATGTGAAACGGAATTTCTTATTATGTTTTTCCTCTAAAGAACGACCATAAGCTACGATTTCTTTTACTACTTTCATATTCATGGTTGGTTCACCACCAAAGAAATCCACTTCTAAGTTTCTTCTGTTACCAGAATTTTCAATTAAGAAGTCAATGGCTTTTTTTCCAACTTCTGCACTCATCATACAACGATCGCCATGGTATTCTCCTTCTTCTGCAAAGCAGTAACGACAGGCTAAGTTACAATCATGTGCAATATGCAAACAAAGTGCTTTTACAACTGTTTTTCTCTTTTTGAAATCGATAATATACTCTTTATAATTATCTTCCGTAAATAACACTTCTGCTTCTACAAGCTGTTTAATTTCTTCAATTGCCTCTATAATATCAGCACGATCATATTGTGGAAGTTTTTCAATAATCGCTTCTGTATCATTGTCCTCATAAAGAGCAATAATATCATAAACCATATCGTCAACCACATGAACTGATCCACTGCAAACGTCTAATACAATGTTATATCCATTATTTTTGTACTGATGTACCATATGTACTTCCTTTCTAGACAGAGTAATAGAGGCTGTCCAAGAAACACTCCTTGAACCGCCCCTACTTACTATAAGGTTTTACTAGGTTTCAATTATTTGTTTTCGCAACTCTGATTTCCTACTGTGCAAGATGTTTTGCAAGCTGACTGGCAAGATGTTTGACATTCACCACAGCCACCTTTTTTCACAGTATCTTTTAAAGATTTTGTTGCTAAAGATTTAATGTGTTTCATCTTTTTGCCTCCTTATCCTATGATATAGCTTGAATTATTATAGCATTACAACTATAATTTTTCAAGTTTTTTCTCAACTGAGCATTCCACCGACCATTCCACCTAAAATACATAAAAGACTCGTAGTAATGAGACTAGTAGAAATAGAATCCATCCCTTGGTTTACGAAAAAGGAAGCGCCAAAAATAATTCCAATATAAAGAAGACCTAATAAAAGCCCCCATAAATACTTTTTCTCCTTTGTTCGTTTCCCTGTATAAAATCCTCCAATCACTGTCCCTATAAAATAGGTCGCTGTAATTCCAAAACTGACTATCTTCTCACCGATTTCAAACTGATAAACGGCAAAAGCGAGCAGTGCAAGTGCAACTCCAGTAAATACATAAGAAGCGAGTAATCCCCGAAAGACTTCGCTTACTTTTCTTGATAATGCCATTGTTTTCCCTCCTATTACTTCTTGGTAAAAGTCCTCTGTCCTCTTTCCATCTATGTACGAAAACGATACGAAACACGTTTCACGAGTTTCTCACGTTCGCGAGCATTCGCCAAATATGTTATTAGAAAAATTCAATCAACAATATTCGTTCCCATGTTGTTCTTAAACTTCTTCTATTCACTACTTGACTCGTTGCCTTCGCGTAAATGGATACTATACAGTTTATGTCTTTTTCCTACCTTTTATGAATGAGAAAACACAATATGTAAAATCATAACTTCACTATCGGTACCAACCCGCATATCTGGCCCCCAAAGACCAACCCCTGATGTAACACAAGAGTACATCGTTCCAATTCGTTTCACACCATTGGAATTTTTCCATCCAAAAGCTGTGAATAAATTTCCTGGAAACATCTGTCCATCATGAGTATGCCCTGATAAGTCTAAATCAACACTAAGAGCTGCCAACTGTTCTAGTTCCTTTGGCTGATGATCCATGACAAAAATGGGTTTCGTCTTATCAATTCCTTTTAACAATTGTTCTGGTGTCTTTCGTTTATGCCCTAACTTCTCTGCCCTTTGTGGATCTTCTCTTCCGATTAAATAAAAGGAATCATCAATGCAAATTCCGTGTTCATCGAGCATTTTTATATTTGCCTCCTCTAAAAAAGTATCAAAGCGTTCATCATGAACTTCATGTTCTTTGACTGGAAATGTGAATCCTGCCAATATTTTTTCATTGAGATCATGATTGCCAGAAACTCCATACACACCATATCGACTTTTGATCCCTCTTAAAATCTTTGCTATCTTCTTTGGCTCCAAAATAGCATCAAACTCATTATCAAATTGATCCCCTACAACACAGACTAAGTCCACATTTTCTTTGTTGATTTTATCAACCATTTGTTTCATTCGTTTTGCTCCGATACTATATCCTAAATGCCAATCAGCTACCAATGCAATTGTTAGTTCTTTTTGTCCACAAGATTTTTCAACAATCAACTCTCTGCGATCGATCACAAGATTCTTTGCATGAATGATGCCATAAACACTCAATATAAGTATAACAACAATAGCAACTCCTCCCACGATTAAAAACGCTTTTCTCGTTCCAAACCACGTTTCTGGTAACCACCGACTCTTTTTCCCAACAATCCGTATCACATCAAAACTGATGATCGTCATTAATATATAGGCAAAACTGCCAAGCCAATAGTTGCTAATTATTTTTAAAATCCAATGCCACGGTTCTTTTTTAATAAGGAAACTTGACAATAACGTTGTGGATAAAAACAGATAACAAAATACAATGATTCCTCTTACTGCGTTCGATTGAAATAAATGATGGCAGGCTCCCATATATTGTAATAACCACCATGCCACATAGACATTCACAAGAATATAAATTGGAGACAGTAAAATGGCTCCCATTTTTTCTCACTTCCTCTCCTTTGTTACAACTTCTTTTTGCTTTCCATCCTAGTCCATCTTCTATGAAAATGCAAGAGCTTTCCCCTCTTTTTTTAATTTTCTTGTATTCTAATCACGACAATATTATAATAAAACAATAGTATATTAGGAGGTAGTTACTATGAAATATCCTTATTCCCCTAAAATAGACTTGATGGGGTTTGAAAAAAACTCGGCCATTTTTGTGCCTATCCTTCTTCCAAAAGATAATAAAGATTTACTGTTAAAAGAACCTCATATTCTGTTTGAAGTTCGCTCTTCCACCCTCCGTCAACAGCCTTCTGAAATCTGTTTTCCTGGTGGAAAAATCGAAAAGGGAGAGACACCTGAATTTGCTGCATTGCGAGAAACTTGTGAAGAATTACTGATCTCCTTTGAGCAACTTGAAGTGTTAACTTCTACAGACCTTGTAACCACTCCTGCCAATCGTGTTCTATATCCTTATATTGGACTTCTAAAACAATATAACAATACGTTTAGCAAAGATGAAGTAGAAAAGACATTTCTCGTTCCCCTTTCTTTTTTTGAACAAACGGCTCCTACTCTTTATTATCATACAGTCACAATTACGCCTTGTGAACATTTTCCAATGGAGAAAATGCCAAATAAAACCAGTTATGCGTTTGAACAAGGAACGTATCCTGTTCCTTTTTATGAATATGACAACTATACAATATGGGGCATGACCGCTCGGGTAATCCAAGCTTCTTTGCCTCGGTTGGAGGAAATAAAACATGAGTTATATTGATTTACACACACATACAACCGCCTCTGATGGTACGGATACCCCGACACAGTTAGTAAATCGCGCCTTATCCTTACCATTAAGCGCCATCGCCATTACCGATCATGATACTATAGACGGTATTGAAGAAGCGATTGAAGCGGCCAAAAACACGGATTTAAAGCTCATCCCTGGCATCGAACTCTCTTGCCAATATGAACAAAAAGAAATCCATATGCTTGGATATTTTATTGATTATAAGAATGAAACCTTATTCCATCAATTAGAACAACTAAAACAAGCGAGAAACCTTCGCAACGAGCAGATGAGACAAAAACTAGAAGAAGCAGGTATGCCTTTAACAATGGAGGAAATACAAGGACCTCATGAAGAAACGGTTATTACCCGCGCCCACTTTGCACGAGCGTTACAAGAAAAAGGCTATATTAAGACAAAAGAAGAAGCCTTTCAAAAATACATTGGAGACGACTGTCCTTGTTATGTATTAAAACCAGAGTTTACACCAAAGGAAGCTATCACATTGATAAAACAAGCAAATGGATTAGCCGTACTGGCACATCCAATGCTCTATAAAATGGGCTATCAACAACTAGAGCAACTGATTGCCTCGTTAGCAGAAGCTGGTCTTGATGGCGTGGAAGTCTACCATTCTTCTCACAACACGGCAAACAGCGGTCAATTAAGAGAGATGATTCGCCCTTATCATTTATTGCCAACAGGCGGTTCTGATTATCATGGAGAAAATAAAAAAGGCGTTCGTCTTGGAGTTGGACATGGCGGACTTCGTGTCTCTCATGCTTTACTGGATGACTTAATTGTACGTCATAAAAGTTTTATCTCTATGAACAACGAAGCAAAACGAAATAATCTGTAGAACAGCTAAAAGAAAAGAGATTGTAGCATTTACGAAAAAAGGGAGATGCACTTTTTGAGTGCTCTCCCTTGTCTTTTGTCATCTTAAAATTCAAAAGAAACTTTTATGTAAAATTTCAAGAACCGTATGCAAGTCATCCACACCGATTTGTCCAGGTGCGGAAGCTTTCCCTACTGCTCCAAAGGTCAAAGCAGAACCAAACACTTCTCCACAAAGACGGCTAATTCCCCCCGTTCCCGCCATAGACATTGTAATCACTGGTCGTTTTGCATATTCTCTTACCATTTCTTCTGTCGCCATTAATAACGTTAACACATCTTTTTTACTTTTTGGCATAACTGCAATTTTTAAAAGATCCGCATCTAGCTGTTGCATATATTTCAAACGAGAAAGAATCTCTTCTTTTTCTGGAGTTTTTTCAAAATCATGATTGGATGCTACTACTTTTACCCCATGTTCATGAGCGACTTCTAAGATTTCTTTTACAACTTGTTCTCCCATAAACAGTTCTACGTCAATTAAATCCACATATCCACTTTTTGCCACTTTTTGATTTAAAAGCACATAACTTTTTTGATCAATTGCCTTTTCCCCGCCTTCTTTGGCCGTTCGAAACGTAAATAAAATTGGAATTTCTAACAGACATTCCCTTAATTCCTTCAAACATTCCTCTACTTTTTCAAAAGAAAAAATATCTTCAAACCAATCACCACGCCATTCCACTAAATCAATAGGTTGACTTTTCATTGTCTTTGCGGCTTGTTTTATTTCTTCTTTTGTAACCCCTACAATAGGAACACAAATTTTGGGCATTCCCGCCCCAATTTCTACCCCTCTTACTACTACTGTTTCCATCTAAGCTATTCCTCAACTCTTGGCTTTTCAAAGCCTGATTGAGATTTTCCTCCTTCTTTTTCTTTTTATTTTATCATAATTTCTTTCAAATAGGCAATTGGTTGTGCGTCTAGTATAAAAAAGCACCTGCAAATGAAGATTTTATACAACATTTACAGATGCATATTATATAGGGAAACAATTATGGGGAATAATTAGTCATCCCATTCTACATAAACAGTTACTATTTTCTTAATGCTTGGATCTGCTTTTGAAGAAATTTGAATTCTACCTTTTCCTACTTTCTTTCCGTATACATTTCCACGACTATCCACAGTTACAATATCGGTATCTAAAGATTTGTAATTAAGACCACGGTTTGATGTTGTTGCATTACGCAGTTTTGCTTCTAAATTTTCTCTATCATAAACATCAACGGTAAATCTTTCATCGTCATCATCAATTGTGATATAAGGTGTTTTTTGTTTTTCTTCTACTTTTACAACACATGTTTCTTTAACATTTGTTCCTTTGATTTTACATGTAATCGTTGCGGTTCCAGCTTTTAACGCTTTAAATTCCATTTCATCATCGTAACGATCATCATCATCAAATCTTACAATACTTTTGTTATCAATAGACCATACAAAGTAATCGTCATCTACGTTGCGTTCATTGGAATATACTTTTAATTCAAATTCCTGTCCTACACGAACGGTTTTACTTGTTGCTGAAATTTTACTAATAGTTGTTGGTTTTTTCCATCCCG
>UQVN01000089.1 GCA_900544525.1 uncultured Eubacteriales bacterium | reverse complement strand
TAAAAGCTTTTCTTCTTCCATTGTAGTGATTGGCGATTTTAAAATATTTATCTGGATATAAAAGCAACAGATATAAAATCTCATAATCTTCTTTTTCCAATGGCTTTTCTTGACTATATCCAGATAAAATCTTTTTGGCAATTTCCTTATCATATTGAGTCTTTTCGAGCGCTTTTCTTAAAAACTGATGAAGATCTAAAAACTGGTTTTGATAGCAAAAATGCTCCAAATTAATGGTAGCAATACCCTGTTCTGTCTTTATCACATTATGTTGGTTATACTCTCCATGACAAATGCCAAGACATTGCTTCTCTTTTTCTTCTCCTAGCTGCTCACAAATGCTCATAGCCTCTTTTGCCTGTTCAAAAAACATCTCATAACTTTTAATATAAAGATGTTCAAAATCACCTTTTTTAATGGTTTTTGTCATATAGTTATTTGCTCGTCTTATTTCATTTGTCCGTTTATTTAAAAGCATAAGTAGCGTTTGATACTGACTTCTTGCCCTTTGACTAATTTCCACTTGGCTTGCTATTTTATGGAATTTGGCTAAATTTTTTGCAGCCATTTTGCCATCATATCCATTTCGAATATCGCACTCTTTTCCTTCATAAAACTCTTTCATCGTATAAACGGTATGATAGCGATCTTCCGCAAAAAAAGTTCCCTGCTTATTTTGTATATGTTGATCGATGAGAGAAAATCCTCTCTCTCTTAAATTTTTTTTCAACTCATATTCATCATTTAGCTTGCCAGCACTAGAATGAAATTCTTTTAAAATCATAGTACCTCTGTCTGTGATACAAACAAATCCACCTCGACTTCGATACATATTTCTTACTTCTATATCAAATTGTTCTAAAACAGATGCTAATTTTTCGTCCACAATACCCCTCCTTACGAATTCTTCTTACAATCGCTCTTTTTTGTACATCTTCTCGTTTCTCTCTATCGTATGAGGAAATTGGGACTTCTATGACTTTTTTATTCTACAACTTTTTTTCTTTTCTATACTATTGTTTTCTATATTGTTCTTTTACAATTTGCAGTAATTGTTCTTTTTCATTTCGTGTTGGATCATCAAGCACGATTTCTAATAATGCCTTTAACACTTCTCCCATAAAAGCACCTGATTCTATTCCAACCGACATCAGATCTCTTCCGTTTACCGCTAGTTCTTTCATTGTGACACATTGTTTGTTCTTTATAACTTCCTGATAAGTCTTTTCTACCGTATCTAATACGAGCATTTTTCTTTCACGACGATACTCACTTTGTGCCAATGCATCGGCTCTTTGCACTTTTAATAGGGCAGGAAATAGCTCAACTCCTATTTTATTCATCATTTTTCGCACTTCTTTATCACTAACAGGATAGTGGAAACGATAATCATGATATTGTATTAATTTGCAGGCCGTATCGATAGTATGATTATCTAACTTCATTCTTTTTAAAATCGCTTTGGCTACAAGAACCCCCTCTTTATCATGCCCATGGAAATGATCAATTCCCTTTGCATCGGTCTCTTTTTTTAACGGCTTTGCCACATCATGCAATAACATCGTCCATCTTAAAATGGGATCTGCTTCAATATATTCTACTGCTTTTAAAGAATGCACTCCTACATTATAACAGTGATGAGGATTGTTTTGTTCTGTTTCCACCATACGATCAAACTCGGGTAAAACAACACTTGTAATCCCCAACTCTTTTGCATCCAATAACTTTTCTGGATGATTAGAAGTCAATAACTTCGTCAATTCCACTTGAATTCTTTCTGCACTGATATCTTTTAAATGAGGATAACGAGTTCGAATGGCGTTTTTTGTTCCTTCCTCAATGGTAAAATTTAATTGAGCGGAAAAACGAACCGCTCTTAAAATACGAAGAGCATCTTCATCAAATCTCTCTTCTGGAACGCCCACACAACGGATCACTCCTTTTTGTAGGTCTTCTTCTCCTGAAAACAGATCTTGAAGTCCCTCTTTATCATTGTATGCCATAGCGTTAATTGTAAAATCTCTTCGCTTTAAATCCTCTTCTAAACTTTTTGTAAAAATGACTTCTTTTGGTCTTCTATGATCTTCATATTCTCCATCTAATCGATACGTGGTCACTTCATAGGCCTCTTTTCCCATTAAAACAGTGACGGTTCCATGCTGAATCCCTGTATCTACAGTTCTTTGAAACAGTTCTTTTATTTCTATTGGAGAAGCGGAAGTTGTAATATCCCAATCCATCGGTTTTTTATTTAAAATGGAATCTCTAACACAACCTCCTACGACATAAGCCTCATATCCATGAGACATTAAAATATCAATAATCTTTTCTGCATTTTCTGGTATTTGAATTTGCATCTTATAATCCTTTCCTCTTATACTAAAAACCATATATGGTCCTCTAAGATAAGATCATTCTCTATTTTCTCGTTTCTATTCTATCCAACGATAAGAAACACTCTATCCTAATTTCTCACGCTGATGGATATATCCACATTATATTACACTTAGCTCACTTCTTTTCTGGGAGAAATCTCTTATCTTTTTTATTATAGCATAGAAAGAATCTTTGCAACAAATTCTATTTCCTTTTACTTATCCTTAAACTTTTGTTCCAGTTCTAGTAACCTTTTTTTAATTTCCAATCCTCCACCATAACCAACTAAATCACCATTGCTTCCAATAACACGATGACATGGAACAATAATAGAAATGGGATTTTTATTATTCGCCATTCCAACCGCTCGGCAGGCTTTTTCTGATCCAATTTGCTCTGCAATCTGTTTATAACTTCTCGTTTCCCCATAAGGAATGGTGCATAATGCCTTCCAATCTTTTCTCTGAAATTCGGTTCCTTTTGGCTCAAGAGGAAGGGTGAATTCTTTTCTCTCACCGTTAAAATATTGCTGTAACTGCTTATGAGCTTCTTTTATTAAATCCGTTTCTCTTTCTATTTTATTCTTTCTATCTTCCTCTTCTACTGAGAATGTCAGCCCGCTAATTCCTGTTTCTGTAGCAGAAATTACAACAGTCCCAATCTCTGTCAAATAGGAATAATAATATTCTTCTCCTGTAAACTCTTCAATATTAATCACGTTAATTCCATTTTCTTTTAATAGTCTTGCTGTGATTCCGTCCCCTTTGATTTTTGTGTTTGTGAATGTTCCATCATAGATTAAACCACAACCACAACTTGGAGAACGAGTTTGCAAAATAGCCGCCCCCACGTTATGTTCTTTACAAAGAGCCAGCGAAATTTCTGCTCCTTTTTTATATTCTTTTGTAAAGTCTTCCCCCTCTTTACTAAGCACTCGTTCTCCTACGATCTCACAAGGCACACGGGGCACTTTTAGCCCTCCCATCACCTCTGGACAAAGAACAATATAATCCTTTCCTTTTAAAAAAGAAACTAATTTTTCACTATAATTATTTCCACCGTTATATTTACAGTTTACGCCTAATAAACAGTTGCTCACTGCCAACATGAAATCACCTACTTTTTTATTTTTATTATAACACGCTCTCCCTTTCTATTCCTAATCAATTTTTCAGATGAATAAGAATTCCTCCTCTTCTTTTTTTAGATTCTATTCCTCTTTTTTAATAGAGAAAATTCTCAACGAAACTCATAAACTTTTTATCAATAAAAAAACTCGTCCTTAACAAATTACTATTACTAAGAACGAGTTTTTTTATTGATTTTATTTTACAACAAGAATTTCTTCTCCTGCTGTTACTGATCCAGTTTTTTCTTTAAATTCATTATAGTTATCCGTGTTACTTACAATAATTGGTGTAACAGTACGATATCCTTCGGAACGAATTCCTTCTAAGTCCACTGTTCCAATCACATCGCCTTTCTTTATCTGATCGCCATTTTTGACTTTAATATCATAATATTTACCATTTAATTGAACTGTATCAATTCCAATATGAATTAATAGTTCAAGCCCTGTATTAGACACAAGTCCAATGGCATGTTTTGTATCAAATACTGCTGCAATCGTTCCATCAAAAGGTGCCATAATTGTACCTTCTTCTGGCTCTACCGCAATACCATTTCCTAACATTTTTTCGGAGAATACACCATCTCCTACTTCTGAAAGTTCCATGGCTTTTCCTGTAAATGGAGAGCAGATAACGGTTTCTTTTTTGTCTTCTGCTTTCTTATTATTCGTCACAACTTCTTCTTTTTTCTCTTCTACAACTGGTGTTGCAACTTCTACAGGTACATCAGATGCATGCTCTAAATAGTCTTCAAGATTTGATTTAATAACGGTTACTTTTGGTCCATAAATGACTTGTACACCATTTCCTTTTAAAATAACACCAGATGCTCCAGATGCTTTTAATACATCTTGTTTTACTTTCTTTTGATCACTTACAGTAACACGAAGTCTTGTTGCACAACAGTCTAAATCTGTAATATTTGCTTTTCCTCCAAGTCCTTCTGTGATCATAGCAGAAATCATATCCTCTTCAGAAAGTGCTTCTCCTGCATTTCCACCTTTTCCATTTTTTGCGTCTAAATCGGAACGTTTATAAAGTTTTACTTCTCCGTCCCCATCTTCACGTCCTGGAGTCTTTAAGTTTAATTTTCTAATTAAGAAACTAAATAACAAGTAGTATACAATAAAGTAAACAATACCTACCACTACAATATAAATCCAGTTTGTTTTTGCATTTCCTTGCATAATACCAAAGAGTGTCATATCAATAAGACCACCTGAGAATGTCATACCAACACCCACACCTAAGATATGCATAAACATATAAGCAAGTCCTGCAAAAATACAATGAATCACATATAAAATAGGTGCTACAAAAAGGAAAGTAAATTCAAGTGGTTCTGTAATACCTGTAATCATAGAAGTTAAAGCAGCTGATAATAAAAGTCCTCCTACGAGTTTCTTTTTCTCTGTTTTTGCACAATGATACATAGCAAGTGCTGCCCCTGGAAGTCCGAAAATCATAAGAGGGAACTTACCAGACATAAAACGAGTAGCGGATACTGCAAAATGTTTTGTTGTAGGATCTGCAAGCTGTGCAAAGAAAATATTTTGAGCTCCTTCTACCATTTTTCCTGCTACTTCCATTGTACCTCCAACAGAAGTTTGCCAGAATGGTAAGTAGAATACATGATGAAGTCCAAATGGAATTAAAGCACGTTCCATAAGACCATAGAACCATGTTCCTGCATATCCTGAATTCATAACAAAAGCGCCTAAGTGGTTAATTCCAATCTGTACGGTTGGCCAAACATAGAACATTAAAATACCAACAATTAAATAAACAACGGCAGAAATAATTGGTACGAAACGTGTTCCTCCAAAGAAAGAAAGTACCTGTGGCAATTCGATCTTATAGAAACGATTGTGAAGTGCAGCCACTCCAAGTCCTACAATAATACCACCAAAAACACCCATCTGTAAGGAAGTAATTCCTACAACAGATGTAGTAGAACCGGAAAGCATATTTTCCACGCCACCATTTGCATTAATTAAAGCTCCAATGGAAGCGTGCATAATAAAGAATGCCACCACACTAGAAAGTGCTGCTACTTCTTTTTCTTTCTTTGCCATACCAATGGCAACACCCATGGCAAATATAATTGGCAAGTTATCAAATACAATACTTCCTGCTGCGTTTAAAACAGAAAGAATCGTATAAATAAAAGTTCCTTCTCCCATAAGACCAACAAGCCCATAGGTTTCAAGCATTGTCTGGTTTGTAAAGGAACCACCAATACCGAGGAAAAGCCCCGCTACTGGAAGAATAGAAATTGGAAGCATAAAGGATCTTCCAACACGTTGTAAAACACCAAAGATTTTGTCTTTCATACATTTTTCCTCCTTGTTTTTTAATGAATAACCTTTGTATATTGGTATAAAAAAACTGAGCCTCCTCTATTTTCCTATGTAACCCATTATAAAAATAGTATTTTAGCCCTTTATCATTAATCCTATTGTTGGATTTTTATAAAGTATTCCCATTTTATATCTGTTTCATACGAAAATAAAGAGAGCTCAGTCCTGCCTGCTTTACCAGTCACACGCTGATTTTCTCCAACCATATGTGTCCGTTATTTTATTGTTCTACATAGAGATTCTCCGTAAATGAACGGTTAAAAACATCATCTCTTCTTCTGTTATCTTTCTATTATATGTTTTACTAATATGCTCTTGAATGAGCTTAGCACATTCATAATCCTTTGGATATTGCTTTTTAATCATCTCTTGGAAGACAACATCATCACTCGTCGTCTCTTTATTCTTAAACAATCGCTGTCCGAAAAACTTTAGATGTGTAATAAATCGACTATAATGCAAAGAATCTTCATCAAATTCCATATGATAATATTCTGTGACAATCTCCAATATTTTTTGAATCAATTCTGTAATCTGCACCATGCTACTCATATTCGTATCGAGCTGTGCATTTACAATATGAAGGGCGATAAATCCTGCTTCATCAATGGATAATCGAACGCCTAACCGCTGTTCAATTATAGAAAGTGCTTCTACTCCAAGGTTATATTCTTGGGGATAAAAGCATTTTATCTCGGAAAGCATGGCATTTTTATACTCCATATTTTCCTTTTTTCTTGCGATGGCAAAGCTAATATGATCGGTCAATGTAATATAAATGTTACTGTTAAGACGCCGATTCAAAACCTCTTTTGCATGATCAATAATATCTGTACAAACCTCTACATAAGAAAGTGGAATCTCTTCTAACAACTCTTGTAACTTATTCATACTCTTAGCACCGTCCATGCGATACACTTTTTCAATAGCTTCTTCGGCTACAATCTCATTTGCTTTTTTTGAAAAACCAATTCCCAAGCCTCGAAGAATGACTTCTTCTCCATTGTCATCCGTTGCACAGACAATATTATTGTTCACCACTTTTTTGATTTTGTACACTTTTTGCCTCCTCCTCATTTATTCATTCACTTCTCACATCTTTTTCCTAGAAAAAGTAATCTCTTTTATATTATCTTTTACATTATATAGTGGTCTTATTAAAATTCTTTTTCTATTTTCTATATCGTAGAAAAGGCAAGACCATCCCTATAGATATACCAAACAAAGGTACTTATACCCATAGAGATGGTCTTGCCTGCCTTACCAGTCACAAGCCATTATGACTAGTCTCAGTATAACATTAATTCCTTAATATGACAAGATACTTTTTCTTATTTTTCTTCTACAACTTCCTCTTTACGAATGGCTTTTGTACGGATTTCTTCTGTGATTTGTGCGATGAAGTCTTCTAATGATTTGATTCCTTCATCTCCTGCAAAACGGCTACGAACAGAAACTGTTCCATCTGCTTCTTCTTGCTGTCCTACCACTAAAAGATATGGAAGTTTTTCAAGTCTTGCTTCACGAATCTTGTATCCAATCTTTTCAGAACGATTATCTACACTGCAAAGCACTTGGTTTTTCTTGAGTTCTGCTGCTACTTTATTGGCATAGTCTGCATATTTTTCTGAAATTGGTAATACACGAACTTGTTCTGGACATAACCATGTTGGGAATTTTCCAGCATATTTTTCAATTAACCAAGCAAGTGTTCTTTCATAGCATCCCATAGATGTTCTATGGATAATATAAGGACGAGCTTTTTCGCCATTTTGATCGATATAGAACATATCAAACTGTTCTGCGATAGCACAGTCTAACTGAATGGTAATCATTGTATCTTCTTTTCCATATACGTTCTTTGCTTGGATATCGATCTTAGGTCCATAGAATGCAGCTTCTCCTTCTGCTTCCACAAAGTCTAAATTCTTTTCTCTTAATACTTTGCGGATAGTATCCTGTGTTTTTTCCCAGTATTCTTCATCACCTAAATATTTTTCACGGTTGTTTGGATCCCATTTTGATAAACGATATGTCACATCATCTTGAAGTCCTAATGTTCTCATGCAGTAATCAGAAAGCTCTAAACAAGCGATCATTTCTTCTTCCACTTGATCCGGACGAATCACTAAATGACCTTCTGAAATCGTGAACTGACGAACACGAGTTAATCCGTGCATTTCTCCTGAATCTTCATTACGGAATAATGTAGATGTTTCTCCATAACGGATTGGAAGATCACGGTAAGAATGTTGCTCTGCTTTATATACATAGTACTGGAATGGACATGTCATTGGACGAAGAGCCATCACTTCTTTATCCTTTTCTTCATCTCCAAGAACGAACATACCATCTTTATAATGATCCCAGTGTCCTGAAATTTTATATAAATCAGATTTTGCCATTAATGGTGTTTTTGTACGAACATATCCACGGTTGTTATCTTCTTCATCTTCGATCCATCTTTGAAGTGTTTGAATAATTTTTTGTCCCTTTGGCATTAATAAAGGAAGTCCTTGTCCGATAACATCCACAGTTGTAAAGAGTTTCATCTCTCTTCCTAAACGGTTATGGTCACGTTTCTTAATATCTTCTAAATGTTCTAAATAAGCATTTAATTCTTCTTTTGTAGCAAAGGCTGTTCCATAAATACGTTGTAACTGAGCTTTGTTAGAATCCCCTCTCCAGTATGCCATAGAAGAAGAAATTAATTTAAATGCTTTAATTCCTTTTGTATTCATTAAGTGAGGTCCTGCACATAAATCAGTGAATCCATCTCCTTGACGGTAGAAAGAAATCTCCGCTCCTTCTGGTAAGTCTTCGATTAATTCTACTTTATAAGGCTCCTCTTTTTCTTTTGCAAAAGCAATGGCTTCTTCTCTTGATAAAGTGAAACGCTCTAAACGATTTCCTTCTTTGATGATTTTTTTCATCTCTTTTTCTAATTTATCTAAATCTTCTTTTGAGAAAGGTTCTGCATCAAAATCATAGTAAAAACCTTCTTCAATTGCTGGTCCGATTGCTAACTTTGCATTTGGAAATACACGTTTTACTGCTTCTGCTAATACGTGAGAAGCTGTATGACGAACGACTTGTAACCCTTCTTTATCTTTTGCTGTTAAAATGTTAAGCTCACAATCTTCTTCTAACACTGTGCGTAAGTCTACAACTTCTCCATTTACTTCTCCTGCACATGCCATACGAGCTAAGCCTTCGCTAATATCCATTGCAATATCATATACACTTTTTGCTTCTTGATACTCTCTAACAGAGCCATCTTTTAATTGGATTTTCATAATTTTTCTCCCTTTCTTCTACATTGTTGTTCATACGATTTTTCATGCTGTTTCACACTAAGAAACTCTATGTGGTAAGAAACAATATTTCCTATAACATAACAAAAAAAGCACTCCAAATGGAATGCTTCTTCGATCTATACTGCATGAAAACACTCCATACAGGGACGGGCTCTGCCCGCGGTTCCACCCTGTTTGTTTTTCATGTAAAAACCTCTCAATTTAGATGATAACGGAATCACCGTGCCGTATTAGGGCCACTCCGAGGTGGTTTTCAGACTGATTCTTCACCAAGATTCTTCCAGCTTATTGAATCTCTCTCTGGGATGTTTCCACAGCTTACTGTCCTCTTCAACGTTTTTCTATATTTTTTATACGTCGTCATTCTACTTCAAATTTTTTTCTCTGTCAAGACTATTTCCAGAAAAAAGCAATGATTTTTTCTTCCAAACGCTATATACTCCCTTATATTCATGCTATACTAAAAACGCTCTTATGAATCATCCATACATAATGAGCGCTTGATACATAAATAGAACGAAACAGAAAGGAATTTACAATTTTATGAGAAACTATAAGAAATTTTCAAAAAAGACTTCCGCTCTCTTTTTATCATTAATAGTAACAATGACTTCCACAATTGCACTTCCTTCCACCATATCTGCTGCTACCATCAAATTAAATAAAACAGCAGCTACCATTCAAGTTGGTAAAAAAACAACGTTATCTGTAAAAGGGACTTCTAAAAAAGTAACTTGGAGCAGCAAAAACCGCACGATTGCTTCTGTTAATAAAAAAGGAGTTGTCACTGGTAAGAAAAAAGGAACAACCTATATTTATGCGAAGGTAGCAGGAAAAACACTTCGTTGTAAAATAACGGTAAAGAAAAAATCTACCTCTTCTTCCACAAGTGCTTCTACTTCGATTGTTGTCAATGGCACTTCTTTAACACTTGGAGATTCTGTTAACACATTAAAAACAAAATTTGGAGAGCCTGCTCGTATTGATAAAAGCATTTATTCTTTTGATTACTATATTTATAATAATCAAGATTATAAACACTTTTTTATGGTAGGTGTACAAAATAACAAAGTTGTAGCATTCTACAGCGATACGGCTACTTTCCCAGTAGGACAATTAAATCCATCTTGCTCCATTAGCAAAGTAAATAGCATTTTAAAAACTTCCATTGCTTCTACAGAAACAGAGGCTTCTGTTACTTCAAATGGATTAAATTATCATTTATTTTTTGATCAGCTTGGTAATAAAAATTTAGTAGGTGTTCTTGTTTCTTCGGTTTCTCTTACACCAAAAACACGTACTGCTACCATTTTATCAGCAGAAGAAAAGGAAATTTTTGATCTTTGTAACTCCGCTCGTGTTCGAGAAGGTCTCTCTCCTTTTACTTGGTCTGATAAAGCCGCTACCGCCAGCCGTAATCACAGTGTTGATATGATGAAAAATAACTATTTTTCTCATACAAGCCCTTCTGGATCAACACCTGCTACTCGTATGACAAACGCAGGAATTTCTTGGAGAAGTGTTGGCGAAAATATCATCGCAGGATACAAAGACGGTATCTCTGCAAATAATGGCTGGCTCAATAGTTCTGGTCATCGTAGCAATATGTTTGGTAACTTCACATATTTAGGCGTTGGTGGCGCAACTGGTGGCAGTTATGGAATCTATTTTACAGAAGGATTTTATTCTTAATCTTTTGGATAAGACAAATAACAAAAAATAAGAAGCTCAAAAAGAGCTTCTTATTTTTTTATTGCCAGTGTAAGCACTAGCAAGATCGCTCCAGCCCCATTCACTTGCTTTTAAATAAGGATTTTTAAGAGATTTTATAACATTACCACCCAACATCATTGCTAGATATAGATTACATTTAAACTTCCAGTAAGAATCTGATATTGGCCTCCACCACTAACAACGCCCATAACACCTTTTAATTTTTTGATTTCTTCTCTTTTTGCTTTTTTCTCACCTTTTAAGTTAAAGCGTAATCTCGTAACACAATGAGTCAAACTAGCAATGTTTTTTTCGCTACCAACAAGTTCTAAAATACTTTTGGCTAAATCATTGTAATTCATAAAACTCCTCCTTTTTATTAGAATCAAGTGTGCATTGTTGCACGTAGTGTTTTTTTATTTCATAGGAAACTTGAACTTTCACAAATTAATGTAACAAGGAATTTCCTATAACATAAAAAAAGCTACCCACTATTGCCTTTATCCTAGCAATAGTGAGTAGCTTTTTTGATATCCTTTTTCAATTAACGAATTCTATCAAGAACTTCTAAAAATCTTTTCACTGATACATTTTTTCTATATAATACAAATCCTAACATTTCAATTGAGTTTAATTCTACCATAATAATCTTCCTTTCTGATTTCACTATCTTTTTATTTATTTTATATTTCAACAATTTTTCTTTCGTATTTGCTTATGTTGTTTACATGTA
>UQVN01000088.1 GCA_900544525.1 uncultured Eubacteriales bacterium | reverse complement strand
ATTGAAAATAATATCAATAACAGTGAAAATTAATATAATTATAAACCCGATTTCGCAAGCTATTTTACGGATTATTCGCACTAATCTATAAAATTGGCTTGCTTTTTTATGCACTTTTCAAGTTGCCCCATTCATTTACACCTCCTTTCTATGGTTTTATTATAGCACGTATATACGTGCTAGTCAAGAGAAAAAACTATGCTTTTTAGAAAAAAGTTCCTTTATTTTAAGCCGTTCCCAATTAGTTACTGTCATCACATGTATTATCATCGGACTTGGATTTTACATTGCAAGAGAGGCAAGAGATACTGCTAGTGCAGGATCTGGGCAGATTAATCGACTCAACGCAGAGTTTATGGAAAGCGATAAAATTATGTATGATGGCATTGATGTTTATGGAAGCGATAAAATTATGTATGATGGCATTGATGTTTCTGGAAGCGAAGTGCTAAATGTTATTAATAAATTTAAAAATGATGAGCTATGTATTCAAGTAGATACAAAAAAAGGGGGGCTTGCAAGTTATATCTATGCGGATACCACATTAACAGCAAAAAGTAAACATTCCATAAAAGAAGCACAAGAGATAAAAGGTACTTATTATGTAAACCCCAATGCATTATTTCAAGGAAATGTGTTAAGAGACGATAATAATGTTATTGTAGGACTGTTATTTAAGCAAATATAGGAGGTATGCAATGGAACATGTATTGGAGTTTTGTTGGCAAGCGATGGCAACCTTTCTATTTTGTTTTGCATTATCTTTTGCAATGGTTCATGTAAAACAAGAGAGTATGATGCTGAAAACATTAAAAGAAACAACGACAATGGAACAAGATATGGGCATATATGGAGATAGTGAATGGATAGTGTAGGAAAAATCGCTAGTATTTTTCTTGTAGTTCTTTTATTGTTTTTAGCACCATTACTTTTGATGGAAGAGCGAAAAGATTTAATGTTAGAAAACTATGTGTTAGCAAAAACAGATTATTTGGTGGAACATATTAGAAGCAATGGTTATTTATCACCGCGGATGTATCAGCAATATCAGCAGGAATTAAATGGTACGGGAATGATTTATAAGATTGAGATGGAACATGAAAAGGCTGTCTATTATCCAGAAGAACAATCGGAGAGGCTAATCAAGCATTATAAAAATATTTATGAAGATGACATTTTATTTACGGTTTTAGAACAAAATCGGACTTATCAAATGGGACGAGGAGACTTCTTTTTTATGAAAGTTACTAGTAAAAGCAAAAGTATGGCAAGTAAACTTCGATCCTATTTTTTTATTTCAAAATCGGAACTTCCAGCGATTCAAGTGGAATTAGGAGGGAGAATTCGAGATGAAATTAGTTGACTATGGCATTTTATTTTGGGTATTGGTTGCAACGCTTCTTTTACCATTACAATTAGCCCAAAGAGAATGGATTGTTTATGGACAATATGAACGACAATATCATAAGAAAATGGATAATGCTATAGATGATGCTTTGTTTTATATGGTAGAACAAGATGATTTTAAAAGCGTAAAAATAAATCGAGAGGAATGTGTAGACTCCTTTTATCATTCCTTTTATGGAAACTTTGGACTTATGAGAAATCCGATGGGGCAAACGAGAATCAAACAGCATTTACCGTTAATCAGCATCATAGAGTTAAATAGGATGTCCATTGCTTATCGAAAACCAATACAAAAAGAAGGAGAATGGCAATTAGAAGAATATTGGAGTCCTTATTATTCCTATCAATATGAAGAAGATGGATATCAGTATGAGTTTTCCATTGGAAATTTAAAGGATTGGGTTCGCATTTATTCACTAGGGCAAAAAGAGTGGATAGAAGGACTGCGTCTTGATTTAGCAAATAAAAATAAGGATTTTTCTTGGATGAGAGATGCCGAAAGATTTGAACAGATTAGGCGACATACGGTGATAGAGACAATAAAAAAGAATATGCAAGAGGTGATCAATCGCTATAATTTGATTGGAATTCAATATGGAAAACAGTATGAGTTTTATTTACCAGAAATAGAAACACAACCATGGTGTAGAACATTAGATGATATGGGGATTATTGTGTTATTTCAAGGGTATCCTGTGGATAGTTTAATGGGAGATACTTATGATCGATTCTTATATGCTGGTGCGAGAACATATAAGCAAGAAAAAGAGATTGAGATAAGAAAAGAGGAATAAGAAAAAATAGAAGGAGAGAAAAATTAGTTTTAAGAAATGGGTTCTAGGAAATAGAATCTACATAGAAAATTTATGGGGAAAGAGGGAGAGAAGATGAGTTTTCAAATGAAGATTCTAAAAATAATAAGAAATATAATTGGAATCAGTGTATTGATTGTAACACTTATGATGCCAAATACTGTTTTTGGAAAAGAGGATTTGACTCTTACAGGAGAACAGTTTTTAGAGTTATTGAAACCTGTTATCGCAAAGTTTGAGAAAGAAACGGGAGGGAGAGAAGGGGATTCTCTTGAAAATTATTTGTTAGCATTAAGTCCAAAGAAAAAAGTAAGTCGAGCAGAAGCCATTTGTATGATCAATCAGATTGATTGGTATTATCGAGGAGACTTTCAAGAAGAGGATAAGTATACCAATATTGCCCGATATCAAAGGCTTGGTGATTTAAGCAAATATAGCTTCGAGATGCAAAGAAACTTAATGGAGGCATATGGAAAGGGGATTGTTGTTGGAACGAGTAAAGGGCTCTATACAGGACAAAGAGAACTAGAATTAAAAAAAAGGATAACAAAGACTGCGTTCAAAAAAATGAAAGCAAGGCTTCTCGAACCAAAAAAAAGAAGAGAAATCAGCTTTGATGGACAAGTCATTCGAACAATAAACTTGCCAAAAAATTATAAAAGTTTCCCCTATGTGTTAGAAGGATATCCAAATTCTTTTTATGAGATGGCATTTATTTATCAAAGGACAATGCATTCCAATAAACCTAGAAAAGGAGATGATTATATACCTCCGGTTGATATGAGTAATCTCAAATATATGGATCAGGATAAATTTAATTTACTGAAGAAGGGGTATTCCGTTGTGGAAAGGAATTTGCGGTTAAAGTTAAACTATGATTATCGAACATGTAAGAAAAAATGGAGAGAAGAGTTAGCAAAGACGTATTGTCATCCGAGTGGAAAAGAAGGTTATCAATTTGGATTAGCAAGCATTAAGGAATATCAAAAAAAGACTCAAAAAAATCATGTGATATTAAAGGCAGATGTTGTAACAACAGATCCAAGTTCATTGCATTATTCAGTAGTTGGAGGCTATTATGTGAGATGTTATGTAAAATTTAAGGTTGTCAGTGCTGACTTTATTCCAACAACAAAATCTCAACAACAAAATGAGATTGTTTTTGGAGACAGTGTGAAGATCAGTGGATTAAAAAAGAATCAATCAATCGCATTTTGTTTTGATTATTCTATTAATACATGTAGAGATGTGTTTAGTGATAAGCAGATAGTAGGGATTTGGTGGGATAGGATAGGAGATGAAATGTATCGAGTTAAAGAATGGAAACCAGAAGATTCTTTTGGCGATAAGGCAAGTACTGGGTATTTTATTGATTTTAATTAGCCTTTGTGTTACTCAGCAAGAAGTGGTAGCTTATCCACTACAAAAAGAGATAGGACAACAAGTAGAAGAAGATCAGTTTAGTAAGGAAAAGGAGGAAGAAAAAAATAGAAAAGCTAGTATTGCCTTTTCAAAAACAAAATCACAATCGGATCAGGAAAAAGAGAAAATGGCAAGTATGGAAAATGGAAAAATTATGTATGGACCTGTTAAAGATACGGCTGCCTCCACTGTGACTACGTGGCGAACAGAAGGATTTACAGTAAAGAGCAAAAAGACGTATGGAGATCCGACAAAAGGAAGGAGAGGAGAGTTTTGGTTAAAAGATGGAGAAGTAAAATCGTGGCAGGAAGATGGCGAAACTAGCACTATATTCACTTTTCCAGAAAATAAAGTAACAAAGCAATTACAAAATGCAGGGATCAATGCTCAAACATTAAAGGAGTCAGGGGGTTATGTTTATCTTAACGCCATTATCCAAGTATATGAGAATGGAAAACCGACAGGAGAATATTATCGAACACTGGAAGGAATTAAGCATGCAAGAGGATGGCATAACCCCAATGACTTTGATGATCGGTTTGATATTGAAATCCAATATGCACCGTCAAACCAAAAGGTAACGCTAATTTTTAAAGCGCTTGTGAATGGAACTTATATGGATTTAGGAAAGGAGGAACAAGGCATCTATCCAACCCATAGTTTTTTTTCAACAAGTGGGACGAATATTCCAATGAAGAAAAATTCTTTGGATGGATCAGAACAGTATCATTTATATGAAGTGTATTATAAAAATATAGGAATTAGTAAAAAGATTGTTGGAAGAGAGAAAGTATCAGTAAGTCCGTTAAATGATTACGCTTCTTATTGTGAGGAATTGCCGAGGGTTCGGAAGCGTTCCATTGAAGTTCAAGATGGTGGTTTAGAAGTCTATGCAATTTATAAGAAATTTAAAAAAGAAGTAGAAACCGATGAGGAAATAGAAGGCAGATTTGAGGAACCTATTTCCAAAGCGATTATTCAAGCGGAAGAAAGAGGAAAAGAGAGTTATGATGTGGAAGAAGGAATTCCTGTCACAAAAAATCTCTATCTCAATGGATTCACGAATGAATACTTATTAAAATACCGATTTTACAAGGTCAGTGGAACGAAATATTATCCTGTGAAAGTGGTGAGGACGTATCATTTGACATGGAAAGAACAATTAATAGATAGAAAAACAGGAGTAATCACTTATATTCCAAAAAATGTAGAAAAAACAGTTACGAAAACTTATAGTGTGAAGAGGAAATTTCAATATTGGAAAGTGGATTACTTACATGGATATCGTGTGAAAAATATGATATTAAAAAATGATGCTTTTCCAGTAGAAGAAAACATAGAGGCTACCAATGTTTCCAACGCGAGTGAAGTTGGACTTATTTTTAATGCCTCTAATGTTTGTATAAAGGAACCAAAAGTAAAAAATAAAACGCTCCCTCTAGTAACAATTAGGGGTGGGACAAGTCGACCTGCAATTCCAGTTGAGGATTGGTCTTCTTATGCCGAAAAACAAGTGGATACCATTCAAGTGCGAAATGACAAAGTGACTTTTAAAGGCAAGGTATATATGATGAATAACTGGTGTGAGGAAAAAACAGAAAAACCAAAGGCGCTACCAACGATAACAAAACGAGTTGGAAAGGATGTGTTATATAAAAAGGGGGTACAAATTCCAGTTATAAAAGCAAATGGTTCTTATGAAAGTGAGGGAACTGTTTTTTATAAAGCAGTACTTCATGTAGGAGAAGAAAGTGAAGGGGATACATTATGTTATCCTATAGAAGATGTGAATGGGATCGTTGTTCATACGCCCGTCATATGTCAGGCGACTATTTCCGATGATAGGAAGTATAACCAACTAAAAAATCCAAATGCAGTTATTCCAAGTCTTATTTTAGATCGAGAGTTTCAAACGGCTATAGCAACTAGTGGAGAGCATCAATCCATCAAAGGATATGGACAACGAGAATATAGAGAATTTGTAGCGAAAAAGCAGGTGAAATTTCCTTTTGATGTGTATCGAGGAAATCAATGGTATCCAGCAGGAACATGGCTTGATAATGATGGAAATGTAACCTACTATTTGCCGACTTGGGTACAAGAAGGTGTCTATTCCATTCAATATCGATGTATTAGTCTAAATGGAATGTATCATAAAGGAGAACAATGTTGTGAAGAATATGCTAATTTCCAAGTGGAAAACTATACAGCAACCGATACAAAAACAGTGCAAGTCGTTGGAAGAGTCTATGGATTTTCCATTCGAGATATTAGTGATTATCCTTTGTGGCAATCCGTGTTTCGAAAAAAAGATTCTATGGAGCCTTCTGGAAAATTTTATTCTGTAGGTATCTATAATCGAGATGGCAATTTTACTGGACAGTCTTCTATTTACACCCTTCCTCTTTTTGAAAAAAGTCATCCAAATAAAAAGGGCGCAGGAATTATGAAACCAGGGTATCAGATTCGATTTACCATTGATACCATTGGCACGATGGCAACAAACCAAGATTATATCCGAATTCAACCTAAATTTTATTATATGAATCAAGATGGTAGTGAAAGAAGAGAAGTGGCTGTTTATTATTCAGAAACAGTTGATGGACAAAAATGGAATTTTATTAAAATGGGAGATGCAAAAGATATTACTAATAAAAAGTCTTATAAAGTCAGTGAACCTTATTTCTCAGTAACAGAAAAAGAACAAAAAAGAGTGTGTGACTACTTGGATTTAACATTAGATCAGTGGAAAAACTGGGAAAAACCAATTTATACTTATCAAAATATAATGTTGCCTGATTCTGTTCGAACTTTTATCGGAGAGATAAGAAGAGGAAATCCAAGTCGTTCAGAAAAAGATATTGGAAAAAGTGTACAACGTTGGTATGGACAATATGGAATTCCAAGTGAAGTATATGTGGCAGAACAAGGTGTTGATATCAAACAGTATGCAAAAGAACATGGAATCTCATCCGAAAGTGATATTTGGCTAAAAGATGGATATTTAGTTCTTCAATTTCAGATAGAGACCATTCAGAATAAAGCAATTCATCTAGATTATTGCAATAAAGAAAATGAGAAACGTGGATTTTGCAATATGTGGAAAGTAGAAGGATATTGCTATGGGAAAGAAAATGAAGCAGGAGAAAAAGTATCATTTGAAGATGGAGATGTACTTGTATATGATTTGAAACATTCAGCGGCAAGAGATTATAAAATAGGGGGAACTCATTAGAAGTTGAATGAAAGGAATTCCGATAGAGTATTTGTCATTATTGATGAAAAATCAAAACTGCATTTTAGAAGACCATATATATTTTGAAAAATAGATTTTTCAATGATATAATAAAGAAAACACAGATTAACAGTAGGAAAAAGAAATGGTAGGAAAAAAATGAGCAAGCAATATATACTTTTTGATTTAGATGGAACAATTACAGACTCTGGACTTGGGATTACAAAATCGGTTCAATACGCGTTACGAGCGATGGGAATAGAAGAGGAAAATTTAGAAGCACTTAAAGTTTTTATTGGACCGCCATTAAAAGAGAGTTTTATGGAATTTTATCATATGACAGAAGAAGATGCTAAGAAAGCGGTGGAAAAATATCGTGAATATTATAAAGAAAAAGGAATCTTTGAAAATGAACTTTATGATGGAATTGTAGAGCTATTAAAAGATTTGAAACAAGAGAAAAAGACAATTCTATTGGCCACTTCAAAGCCAGAAGTTTTTGCGAATCAAATTTTAGAATATTTTAATATTAGACAATATTTTGATTATGTAGCAGGAGCAGAACTTCATGGGCCAAGAAATGAAAAGTTAGACGTTATGAAATATGCTATGGAACTGGCAGGAATTGAAGATGTTAAGAAAGCGATTATGATAGGAGATCGTAAATTTGACATGGAATCGGCCAAAGAGCTAGGTATGGAAGGAATTGGGGTACTCTTTGGATTTGGAGACAAGGAAGAATTGCTAAGAGCAGGAGCAACGTATCTTGTAGAAACTCCTGCAGAAATTCAAAAACTAATTTAATAGAATTTGGTTATGCCAAAAGTAACTATTGGGTTTTGGAGATAGGGAGAGTTTCTATTTTTTGTTGGTTAACTAGTAGTAATTATATTGAAGATTTTAGAGAGAATGGATGGCAATGAAACGAGAGATTCGAACGATTATGTGTTGTTGTGGAAATGGTGTAGGTACTTCGCTTATTATGCAGATGACCATAGAAGAAGCATTGGAGCATTTAGGAAGAACAGATATTAATGTTATATTCGGTTCTTTATCCGATGTGTCAGAAGATAAAGCAGATTTATTTGTTGTATCTCAAGAATTGTTAACAAATTTTGAAGATTTGCTCGTAATTGGACTTGAAGATCTGATGGATTCTAATAAGGCAGCAATACAATTAAAATCATTATTGGAGAGTATATAATTTTATGGCAGTGGGATATTTAAATGAACGTACAAGAAAAATGATAAATATGATTTTAAATCGAAGTAGAGAGCTTAGTATTAAAGAAATTGCAATGGAGTTATCAGTTTCTACGAGGACTGTTTACAATGAACTTGATAAAGCAAACAATTGGTTAAATATGAAAAGTTTACCAAGTATTCAGGTTGTGAGAGGAAAGGTACAAACTTTTACAGAGAAAGAAAAAAATGCATTTGAGAGTGCAATGCAGATGGAACAGCCCCAAGGTGACTATATTTTTACGCCAAGTGAGCGTATTAAGATTATTATTTGTCAAATTATAGTTTCTAGAACACCTGTTTATGTAGAGGATTTGATGAATATATGTTTGGTAAGTCGTAATACAATTTTTTCTGATCTTCAGGTGGTTATTGCTCAATTATATACATATCAATTAGGGATTCGTTATGAAAAGAAAAGGGGATATTGGATTGATGGAAATCCAATTCGAATACGAGCAATTTTTTTGTTATATTTTAATATGTTAGAACCTTTGTTATCAGCTGGGAAATTAAGTTTTCTATGCATGGAAGAAATTACATGTTATTTAAGGCGAATTGAAAAAATAGAGAACGAATTAGATGTTCATTATGTTCAAAATGATATGGTTGCATTGGCAGCAATGATTCCAATTATGGAAAATGGAAATGATGAGTTGTATTTTTCAGATGTTAGCATAAAAAAAGTAGAAGATTCAAAAGAATATCATTTAATAAAAAAGTATTTTCCAGAACTTTCTCATATGGAAAAGATATATTTAACATTACATTTCTTAGGTGGAAGGCTTGCATCATATTCTAAAATGGAGTCAGATACGGAGGAAAATGAATCGATTGTAGAAATTGCAAAAAATCTTGTCACAGAATTTGAACGAAGAGCGTGTGTTGTATTTGAACACAAGGAAGGTCTTATTCGAAATCTATATCAACATATTAAATCATCCATTTACCGCTATAGGTTTGGTATTCAAATTGGAAATCCAATGGCAGAAGATATCCAAAGAGAATATCCATATATTTTTGATATTATGAGAGTGACAGTGAAGTATTTGGAACAACAGATTGGTGTACAAATTTCAGATAGTGAAGTGGCTTATTTGTCACTACATTTTGGGGCATACTTAGAGCAGGCAAAGCATGATGAAAAAGAGTTGCGAATCCTTGTTGTTTGTATGAATGGAGTAGCTACAGGAAATATGATCAGTTATGAGCTCAAAAGAATTTTACCTTGGGCAAAGATTGTTGGAATTAAGGCAGCCTCGGAGATTGTTAATCCACAGAATATATGTGATATTATTGTTACATCAGTGAAAATAAAGGCAGTTGTGCCAGTAATTGTTGTAAATCCAATTTTAAATGATTTTGATCGTAAAAATATTTTGAATCATCCATTAATTCGAAGTAGGTTTGGTTTTGTTGATACAGAAGCACTATTTCAATTAATGAAAAAATATGTTTTACCAGAAAGGCATTTAGAATTAAAACATGAATTAGAGCAGTTCTTTATTCAGCAGCAAGAAGAAAAGCAACCAATATTGAATCCCAATATGTGGAGACTTACGGATTTTTTAACAGAGGATAGAATTCTGTTTTTGGATAAAAATGGAAGAAACATTGAAGATAAGGCAATAGAGAAGGTTGGTTCAGAGAGAGAAAGAAGAGCATGGGAAAGAGCAATTTATACGACAGCTTCCCCACTTTTGGCAAGAGGGAGCATTGATGAAAGGTATGTGCAATATATTTTAGAGCGCTTAGTGGAAGCTGGACCTTATATGTTTGTTACAAAAGATCTGATCCTAGCACATGCTCGTCCAGAAACTGGAGTAAAGCATTTGGATATCTCTATTGGAATTGCACCAGATGGGATTTTATTTGAAGGTGAAAAAAGGGCGAGAATTATTTTCTTTTTAGTGGTGGAAGATCAACAAAAACATATAGGTATTTTAAAAGACATTCGAAAGGTACTGGCAAAGCCTGAACAAATTGATGAAGTTGTTAATGCAAGAAATGCTCATGCAGTATGTGAAATTCTTCGTTCCAAATTATCAGGTCTTTAAGAAGGGAGAAGGTATATGCAAATACTGATATTGATTCGAGAAGTGCTATCTAGTCCTGCACTTCTTGTAGGTGGTGTAACATTACTGGGTCTTCTTTTACAACGCAAAACAATCGATCATGTGATTAAAGGTACGGTTACAGCAATTGTAGGATTTGTTCTTTTGTCGGCAGGAACAGATTTTCTACAAAATGGTGCATTAAAAGACTTTGGGGTATTATTCAATTATGATTTCAATATTCAAGGTGTCATTCCGAATATGGAAGCGATTGCATCGTTAGGAATTGCACAGTATGCAGTAGAAGTACCTATGGTAATGTTTTGGGGAATGGTTACTAATATTATTATGGCTCGTTTTGGTCCATTTCACTATATTTTCTTGACAGGACATCATACACTTTATATGGCTTGTCTCTTGACAGTTGTGTTAAATCAGAGTGGAATGAAAAAATGGGAAGTTATTGTATGTAGTTCTCTTATATTAGGACTTTTTATGGCCATAATACCTGCTTTTGCACAAAAAGAAATAAAAAAAATAACTGGTGGAGATGCAATTGCATTAGGTCATTTTTCTACAATTGGTTATCTTGTAGCTGCAAAGGTAGCCGGCTTTTTAACACAAAAAGGGAATGAAAATGTTGAAATAGATGATAAGGTAGAAAAAATTAAGTCCACAGAAGATATTCCATTTTCTTCAAAATTATCATTTATGCGTGATTCTACAGTTGGAATTTTTATTGTAATGACAAGTATATTTTTCATTCTTACAGGAATTGCAGTAACACGAATAGATTTAGCAACCTTAGATATTTCTTATAAAACAGATGGTTACCAAAATTGGGTTATCTATGCAGTAATACAAGGAGCTAAGTTTTCGGCTTCTATTTATATCATATTAGCCGGTGTACGATTGACTGTTGCTGAAGTTGTTCCAGCATTTAAGGGAATTGCAAAGAAGATAGCACCAAATGCGAAACCAGCAGTGGATTGTCCTATTCTTTATTCTTATGCGCCTAATGCTACCATGATTGGTTTTTTAATGTCATTTTTAGGTGGAATTGTAACGATGCTTGTATTGATTGGAATAAATGCGTTGCATGGTTCTATTTTTATTCCTGTTATTGTACCAGGAGTTGTTGCACATTTTTTTTGTGGGGGATCAGCTGGAGTTTTTGCAAATGCAGAAGGTGGAATAAAAGGCTGTATATTTGGAGCATTTGTACATGGAATTTTGATTTCTGTATTAGCTTTGATGGTAATGCCAGTGCTTGGAGTTTTAAATGTTTCAGGAACTTCTTTTTCAGATACGGATTTTTGTATAGCAGGTATTTTATTCGGAAATTTAGCTACTTTTTTACCTTCAAATGGCATATTTCTCTTATGCGTCTTTAGTTTTATAATTCCTATTTTTTGGGAACAAATAAAGAAATACAAAAAATAATAAAAAGGACAAAAAGCTAACAAATATCTTGATAGATATTTGTTA
>UQVN01000087.1 GCA_900544525.1 uncultured Eubacteriales bacterium | reverse complement strand
CTTGAAGTATAGCAGAAAGCTTCTATAAAAACAAGTTAAGAAAGTGTCAAGTTTTTTTATTTCTTATCTCAATTTTTTATTCCATAATAGAAGCTAAAAGTAATTTCGTATATTCATGTTTTGGATACGAAAATACGTCCTCTACTTGCCCTTCTTCTACAATCTCTCCATTCTTCATTACAAGCACTCGATCACACATTTGATAGATAACATTCAAATCATGAGAAATAAAGAGGTAAGAGAGCCTTTTTTCTTCCTGTAACCGAATCATCAGCTCCATAATCTGCTTTTGAATCGTTACATCCAACGCGGAAACTGGCTCATCTGCAATAATAAATTTTGCTTCTTGAATTAAACTAATGGCAATGCTGACTCTTTGTCTTTGTCCTCCGCTTAATTCTCTTGGATAATGATTGGCATATTCCTTATTCAATCCAACCTTCTCTAACATTTCAGTGACTCTTTTCTTTCGTTCCTCCTTTGGCACTTTTCTTACGCGCAAAGGCTCTTCTAAAATCCATCCAATTTTTTTGGAAGGATTTAAAGAAGAAAACGGATCTTGAAAAATCATCTGAGGATTTGTTGTATTATGAATAATCTCTCCTGATTTTACTGGGAGAAAACCAAGTATTGTCTTAGATAACGTGGATTTTCCACAACCACTCTCTCCAACAAGACCTACAATTTCCCCTTCTTCTATTTGAAAACTAATATCTTTTAACACATCGCTTTTTTCTTTATAGGAAACACTCACATGATTCACTTCTAAGACTGGTTTCTTCAATTTTCTCATCTCCTTCTTCTTCGTAACGATACTTGCCTATTAGGAATCGCTTCTAATAACTTTTTTGTATATTCTTGTTTTGGAGATTTAAAAATTTCTTCTACCTTTCCTTCTTCTACCTTTTTCCCGTCATTCATTACAATGACCCGATCGCACAGCCTATGAATCACTCCTAAGTCATGGGAAATAAATAAAATAGAAGTTTTCTTTACACGATTGATCTTTTTTAATAATTCAATGATCTGCGCTTGAACCGTTACATCTAAAGCAGTTGTTGGTTCATCTGCAATTAATAACTTAGGCTCCATACAAAGAGCCGATGCGATCATAACTCGTTGTCTCATCCCTCCAGACAATTGATGTGGATATTTTGCATACAACTCTTCTGGATTTGGAAGTTCTACCAATCGCATCACTTCTAAGGCTCTTTTTCTTCTCTCCTCTTTTGTTATTTTTAAATGTAATTTCATACTCTCTTCTATCTGTTTTCCAATTGGGTGAACTGGATTTAATGCAGTCATTGGCTCTTGAAAAATAATTCCTATTTCTTTTCCACGAAGGATTCGCATTTCTTTTTCTGTATATTTTGAAATCTCATTTCCACAAAAGAAAATACTTCCTCCTACAATTTTGGCATTTTCTCTTAATAACTGTAAGATGGATAAGGCAGTTTGTGTCTTTCCAGAACCAGACTCTCCTACAATGCCAACAATCTCTCCTTCGGAAATAGAAAACGAAAGTTCTTTCACTACATGTTTCGCAACTTCTCCTTGAAAAAAAGCAATTTGAAGATCTTTTATTTCTAATAACGACATCTTATGCCTCCCTTTGTTCGTTGATTCCCTCACTAATTAAGGAAAAACTAAGTGCTAATAACACGATGGCTAGTCCTGGAAAAATAGCAACCCATGGAGCTCTTGATAAATAAATCTGTGATTCTGAAAGCATTCGTCCAAGACTTGCCTGTGGAGGTTGTACCCCGATTCCTAAATAACTCATTCCTGCCTCAGCTAAAATTGCATTATTAAAACCAATCGCCATCATAGAAAAAAGAGTCGGTATGGCATTTGGTAAAATATGAACCAATATAATTCGAAAATGAGAAACTCCCATGAGACGTGCACTTTTTACATAATCCATATCCCGATTGGCTAAAAACTCACTTCTTGTCATGCGTGAGAAACTTGGAATGAAAGCAACTGCTAATGCAAAAATAATATTGTTTTGTCCAGGGCCTAATATACTAATAAAAATAAGCGCTAATAAAACACTAGGAAATGCCACAATAGCATCATTTACTCTCATCAATATTTCATCCAACCAACCACCAAAATATCCTGTTAAAGCACCTAGAAATATGCCTATCATACTGCCCAAGAATACGGTAGAAATAGCAATGAAAAAAGTAGTTCCTATTCCTTTCATAACACGGCTAAACACATCTCTTCCGAACTGATCAGTGCCAAAAAAATGATTAATAGAAGGTGCTAAAAGTTTCTCACTTCCACTCATAGCATCTGGATCATAAGGGGTATAAAAAATCCCGATTAAAAATAATAAAAATAAAATACTAATAATTCCAATTCCAAAAATTAAATTATAATTTTTCTTCTTCATATTCGTTTCCTTTCTATTTCCTTATGTGAACTCTTGGATCAATTTTTCCATACAATAAATCCACTAGAAAATTAACTAGGATAACGATCGTTGCAATAAAAACAATAATAAATTGTACAACAGGATAATCCCGATTGGAAATAGAAGTAATTAAAATACTTCCCATCCCTGGAATTGAAAAAACTTGTTCAATAATAATGCTACTTGCTACTAAATCAACAAATGTCATTGCCCAAAATGTCACCGTTGGTATCATAGCATTTCGAAAAATATGTGTATATAAAACCTGCTTTTTTGTATTTCCTCTACTGTAAGCGGTTCTCACATAATCCATATTTGCCTGAGATAAAATGGCAGAACGGAGAATTTTAATTGCCATGGCACTTTTTGGAAGTGCCATAGCAATGCTTGGTGCAATCAAATATCCAAGAAAACCGATAAAATCCTCTTCGATAGGAACATAGTTTCCCGATGTAAACCATTTCAACAAAAGCCCAAAGATTAAAGTAATTATCATTCCAATAAAAAAACTTGGAATTGACATTAATACTTGATTTCCAACTCGAATGACATAATCAAACCATCGATTGGAATGTTGCGCTAAGAAAATTCCAACCGGTATGGAAATAACCAAAATCCAGAGAAAAGAGAGGAGGACTAACGCTACCATAATCGGTATTTTATTCAGTACGATTTCCTTAACCGGAACGGAATAACTATAAGACTCTCCAAAATCTCCTTGAAGAAATCCTACCATCCATCTTCCATACCTTATGAGTAACGGATCATTGAGTCCCATCTCTTCTTGTAGTGCTTTTACTTGTTCTTCGGTTGCTTCTGTACCTAATTTTGATTGTGCTGCATCTCCTGGAATTACAGAAAACGCGAGGAAAGACAAAAAAGAGACAATAAACAATGTAATAATGAGAGTTCCTATTTTCTTCCATAAATATTTCATTTTGTCTTTTCCTTTTCTATACTTCTTATTGTGCTACTTTATAAATGTTTGCCATATCCTGAACATAAAGAGGATAGAATTCATATCCACTGTATGCTCGATTTAAAGCAACTTGATTATTCATATCCTGAATATAAACATTGGCAGCATCTTCTGTTAAGAGCATTTCCATCTCTTTATATAACTTCACTTGCTCTTCATCCGAAGTGCTTTTTTTCACCTGCTCATATAATTCATCATATTTTGGATTTGAATAATTAATAAAGTTTCTCGAATAATCAGAAGTAAAGCGTTCAAGCAATGCTCTAGCACTTAAATATGCCGCATCAACACCGACAACCGTAGCTTGATAGTTACGATTTGCATAAGTGTCATTGAGCCAACTATCCCATTCTACCAATTCGATTTTCGCATTCACACCGATTTGCTTTAATTGCTCTACTAATACTTGTGCTACATCGATATGCTTTTGATAATTAGAAGGAACTGTCATTGTGAACGTAAATCCATTTGGATATCCTGCTTCTTTTAACAACTCCTTTGCCTTTTGAATATCTTGTTTGTAATAATCGGCAAGTTCTGGCATATAGTACTTTTTAAAAGCAGGGAACATACTACTTCCAATTACCGTTCCCTTTCCATCGGAAACCATATCCACAATTTCTTGTCGGTTAACAGCATAACAAAGAGCTTGTCGAACCCGAATATCATTAAATGGTTCTTTGGCATTATTTAAATAGAGTGCTTGGACTAAATTCGAACCTCCTTCATAGATTGTAAATGCATTTGGATCAAGACTAGCCGTTTCATCGATACTAATTCTTGCTGCCATATGAATGGCTCCACTCTTTAACCCATTCACAAGAGCACTACTGTCTGATACTACTTTAAATGTAACTTCATCCAAATAGGCTTGATGATCCTGATCCCAATAATCATCAAATTTTTTCAATTTGACGTAATCTTGAGGAGAACGGGAGTCATACATAAAAGGACCGGTTCCAATCGGATTCTTATTATAATCCTCCACATTTTTTGGAACAATTCCTACAATTAAATACGCTAGGAACTCCGTATCCGCTTGCTTAAGATGAATCTCTATTGTCTTTTCATCTGGTATTTCTACGCTTTTGACATTAGAAAAAGCCGCTATCAATGGAGTACCTCCCTCCGTGATACCGGCGCATCGTTCAATCGAATACTTGACATCTTCCGCAGTAACTTCCGCCCCATTGTGGAACTTCACTCCGTCTCGCAGTTGAAACGTATAAGTCTTCCCATCTTTTGAAATCGTATGCGACTTTGCTACTGCGTCTATATAATTTCCTGAACTATCAGGCTTTACTAGACCTTCATAAACATTAAACAGAACTTCTTTCGTTCCTGCCGCAACTGACTTGTGTGGGTCAAGACTATCTAAATCTTGTGAAATTCCGACTACAATGGAACCTCCCATGGTTGGTTCCGCATTTGTTTCTTGAGAACTTGTACTATTTAAAGTCGACTCTTTACCCTCTTCCTTCTCGCCACGGCAACCGCCGAGTACAAGTATCAGGGTAAGTGCAAAGAGAAGTAAACATATGTTTTTTACTCTTTTCATAATATCTCCTTTTCTTCTCAGTTCTCTCATTATACAATTGTCAAAGTCATTGTACAGAAATTATTCAAAAAACTCAAGTTTATTTTTCAATGCATAAGTTAATTCTCTTGTCTATGAAAATGAATATTGACTTTATATAGTAAAAAAACATATCGTATTGCCAATTTTTTTGCAAATCTTTTTACAATAGACAAAGTATCCTATAACAGAACAAAGTGTGCGTTGCGCACTCTTCGCGACTTTCGGTCACTTTGAACAACGTACACTTTGCCGCGCGCGAGCAATTTGCGAAGCAAAATTATCTTCTTTGCGAGCTGCGCATGGTTCGCACGTAGTGCTTTTTTTATGTTATAGGATAACTCGCTTTGCGAGGAATCCCATAACATAAAAAAATCTTTGGAACTAAGATTTTCCTAATTCCAAAGACTTTTTAATTATTTTATAATATTATTCTTCCTCAATATCAATAGCAGAAACTGGACATTCATCTCTTGCTTCTATGGCTTGGCTCTCTGAACCATTTGGCACTTCGCTTCCGATTGCTCTTGCCACTCCATCATCTGTCATCTCAAATACTTCTGGTCCGATACTTGCGCACATTCCGCAACCGATACAATTGTCATTTACATTTGCTTTCATTTTCATACCTCCATTGAATAAAAATCTTTTCGTTTTGATACAAACTTAGTCTTTCCATTTTGGAGGATTTCAAACATAAATTTACAGGAAACCTATCAAAAAACTTTATCTCATTTCGAAAACTTATATCCTCTTTCTATCTTTAAATCCATATAGGGTAAGTAATCATAATTATTTTTAAATATTATCAATGAACTCATCAATATAGATTAACGCTGCTCCTGCTGCTGCCGCCTCTACTCGATATTGACATTGAAATAAATAATCTTTTGCTTCATCTCCAAACGGATCCATTTCGTCTATCTCTTTATATAAATCTTCCATATATTCTCCAATATAAGCTCCTACATGTCCACCTAAAATGATAACGCCATCAAATAACATACGAATATTATGAATGGCAATTCTTAGATAGTATAAATACCTTTCCCATAAAACAATAGCATTTTCATCTTTCTTTTTTAATAACTCAAAAAATTCTTCTAAATTGCCATCTGTATATTGATCTAACTTGGTTGCCTTACATACCGTATCAAAACAGCCTAATTTTCCACAATAACATCTTTCTTTACTCTCTGGAGCAATCATCATATGCCCGATCTCCCCACCTTTATGGGTGTTACCTTCATATCCTTTTCTTTTAATAATAACGGCTCCTCCAACACTATTGCTTAAGCTAATATAAAAAGCATTATTAATCGTATCATCGATCCATACTTCCGCATATCCTGCTACATTAGAATCATGAAATAATCTACTTTTATATGGAATATATTTTGCAATTTCTTCTCTTGTTTTTCCTGTGAATCCAAGAGTTTTTCCATAGATCACTTGTTCTCCATCTTCTGATACTAGCCCTGGAACCGCAATTCCTACTCCTAAAAGCTCCTCTTCCCCAATATTGGCTTTTTCTTTAATAGCCTCCACAACGTCTGCTATTTTCTTCAAATATTCTTCGCTTTCTAAATTAAATAACACCGTTTCTTTAATTAAAGTAACAACGTTCCCCGATAGATCTACCGCTACTCCATTAATATGATGTTCTGTAATATAAATTCCGATTGCCATTCTCACATCATTTATACAAGTATATGCTGTAGCATTTCTCCCTCCTGTATTTGTAATCTTCTTTGAGGAATCAATCAATCCTTTTTCTTTTAAATAATCTAAATTTTGAGTTACAGTTGGCAAACTCAACTGTAATCCCACAACAATATCTTGCTTTGATACTGCCTTATTTTTACGAATATATTGATAAATCTTTTTTCTATTTTGTATTTTAATTTCATTTGGACTTAACTTATTTTGATTCATTTCTCTTCCCTTACCTACTTTATGATCTACTTTTCATGTTTCTATAACTACCTTCTATCTTTTCATAACCTCTTATTAACTAGCTTTCTCGCTTCAGTTCCATTTACAAGTTCATTATATTAAGGCTTCCCTCATGCTTCTGTTGCATTGCACTAGTATTCGTGCTCCACTGCTTTTTTTCATTATATCATGTAAACAATCCGATGTCATGTGTCATGGTGAACATGAAAAACTCGTGGAACACAGGAAAAGATCCAGCAAGTTTCTCCACTGGATCTTATCTTTTTTCCCTTTCATTCTTTAATTGGCACGCTTTTTATTTTGAAGACAATCAAAGCCTACTGCCAATCCTAAAATTACACCTTTTACAAGCATTTGTACATAAGAACTGACATTCATAAGCACCATTCCATTTGTTAATACACCAATAATTAATACACCTGCAATTACATTAGAAAATTTACCGTAACCACCGCTTACGGAAACTCCACCTAATACGACACAAGTGATAACATCAAACTCATATCCTTTTCCAGCTGTTGGCTGTCCCGAATTTGTTCGAGATAGCATAACAATTCCTGCTAATCCAGCGAAAAACCCTGATAATGAATAAATTAAGTATTTTATTTTACCTACATTGATTCCTGATAATCTAGCGGCTTCTTCATTTCCACCTACTGCATAAAAATATCGACCAAAGTATGTTTTATTTAAAATAAAACTTCCTACAGCAAAACACAGAATCATAATAATAACAGGAATTGGTATCGGCCCTAAATACCCTTGCCCAATCACTTTGAAATTTTCATCAAATCCATAAACTGGTGTACCACCACAGAGCAAATAAGAAATTCCTTCAAAAACAATCTGAGAAGCAAACGTTGCAATTAAAGCTGGCATTTTTACTGTGGAGACCATAAATCCATTTAATGTTCCAATTAGCGTTGCCAAAATTAAAGAACATAGAATAGCAAGCCACATATTCATTCCACAACGCACCATAAGCGTTGCACAAATAATATTAACAAACGTAATAATGGAACCAGTCGCTAAGTCAATACCAGCGATTAAAATTACAAATGTCATTCCAATAGAGGCAATTCCATACATAGATACTTGACGAGCAATCATAATCAAATTATTGGGTGCTATAAATCTAGTATTTGCAATTGTAAAAGCAATAAATAGAACAACAAGAACTAACCAAATTGCCTTATCTTTCATCTGGTAAATCATTTTTTCTTTCATATCTTATTTTCCTTCCACCTCTATAACTGTCGATGCAAATGTCATAATTTGATCGGGATTAAACTCTTCTTTTTTGAGTTCTCCTGATATTCGACCTTCTGACAAAACAATAATTCTATCTGACATTCCCATTAATTCTTCCATTTCCGATGAGATCAACAAGATTGTCTTTCCATTTTCTACGAGCCCATTCATTAACTTATAAATTTCATATTTAGCACCAATATCAATTCCTCTTGTCGGTTCATCTAAAATAATAAGTTCTGAATCCGCAGCCATCCACTTCGCAAGAATAACCTTTTGTTGATTTCCACCACTTAAATTTTTAACTAATTGATTTAAGTTTGGTGTCTTAATGCCCAATTCCTTTTTATATTTTTGTGCGATTTCTTTCTCTTTTTTGGCATTAATCACACTTAATTTTGATATTCTCTTATAAATAGGCATATTAATATTATTTTGTATCGAGTTTCCAAGCAGTGCTCCATGTCGTTTTCTATCTTCTGGAACTAGTGCAATTCCTAGACCAATAGCTTCTTTAGGACTTTTCGGTTCAATTTCTTTTCCATGAAATAGCATTTTTCCTGATTTTTTCCGTACTGCTCCAAATATGATTTCTGCTAATTCCGTTCTACCTGCACCTACCAGACCTCCAAGTCCTAGAATTTCGCCTTTATGTATTTTTAAATCAATATCATAATCTCCATTTCCACAGATTCCTTCAAGTTCTAACACAACTTCTTTGTCATCAATACAAGAGGCTCTAGATGGATAAGTTTCTTTTAAATCTCGTCCTACCATTAGATGGATTAATTCATCAACAACGCTGTCTTTTGTAATTAAAGTTTTTATATATTCTCCATCTCTAAGAACAACGATTCTATCTGATAAACGATAAATTTCATCCAATCTATGGGAGATATAGATAATAGAAACCCCTTTTTTCCTTAACAGTTCTACTACAGCAAACATACTTTCCACTTCTGCTGATGTGAGAGGAGCAGAAGGTTCATCCATAATCAATATTTGAGCATTTTGTTGAATCGCTTTTGCGATCTCAACCATCTGTTGATATCCCACTGTTAGATCTTTTACTAATGTTTTTGGATCAATTTGGATGTTCAACTCCTCAAATGCCTTTTTCGCTTCTTCTTCCATAGCTCTTTTGTCAATTAAAATTCCATTTCGAATGGGACGTCCTAAAAATAAATTTTCTGCTGCAGATAACTCACCAATATTATTAAACTCTTGATAAATAATAGCAATTCCATTTTCTGCTGCAAGTTGTGGGGTCATAGATGTAAATTCTTTCCCATTTACAATAATTTTTCCTGCTGTTGGAATTACCGCACCCGAACACGTTTTTATCAAAGTTGATTTTCCCGCACCATTTTCACCAATTAACGCTAAGACTTCTCCCTTTTTCAGTTCTAGAGAAACATCTTTTAATGCAACAACACCCGGATATTCTTTCCGAATATGCTGTAATTGTAACACATATTCATCCTTCATATTGTATCCTCACAAACTTTACTTATACTTGCTTATTTCCTCGCTCTTCTTACAAATACTCACTTATAATCTGCAAGATATGTTTCTACATTGTCTTTATTAATTGTCGTCAATGGTCTTAAAACATTCTGTGTTTCAAACGTTTCACCTTTTAACAATTTTTCATACATTTCTACACAAGCCTCTGCTGTCTTTTTATCAGAACCTTCAAATCCGATAGAAGTATTACTTGCTTCATTATTTAAAATTGCTTCTAATTGTTGTTTTGTGGCATCTGGTGAAAAAATTCCCATATCCTCTGGAATCTTTTTATTGGTTGCAACCATAAACGCCTGATTTGTTCCAATATCTCCTCCTGAACTAACGACACAAACAACTTTACAATCTGGATTTGCTTGTAAAATCGTCTCCATATTAGATTGCGCATCATTCGCAATTAACGCTGGCTGTACAGCAACAATTTCATAATTCTCTTTCGCTGTCTCCTCTAACCCCTCTAAAATCCCCTGTTCTCTTTCCAACAATGTAGGAGTTTGTGGATAATCCATAATTGCTACCTTTGCCTTATTATCTTTGGAATAATGTTGATTGATAAAATCACCTGCTTCTTTTCCAATTTCCTTTCCAAGCTCTGTATTATCCAACACCCAATTGACATCTGTATTTTTCATCTCATCATCCCAACACATTACTTTAATTCCTGCATCTCTTGCTTGTTGGCATACATCTTCTAACGCATTTGGATCGGATGGATGAACCATGATCATATCACAACCAGAAGTAATAAAATTCTCTATCTGACTAATTTGTGTTGCAGAATTATCTTTGCAATCAACAATGGTATAGTCCCACCCCTTTTCCTTTAACAATTTTTCCACTTCTCCAAAAACGCCAGCCCAATAGTTATTTTCTAAAGATTGAATTGTAATCCCCACTTTATAAGTTCCATCTTTTTTCTCACTTGCATTAACATTGCTTCCACCACATCCCATTAATCCAAATGTTAATAATAAAGTCATTATTAACAAACATGCTCTCTTTTTCATAATAAATACCTCCTATACCATTTTTACTTTCTCTATCTAATACTGGAAACTCCAGCAACTTTTATTTTACTTTCTTAGAAACTAAAAACAGGTAAACGCTCCATCTAAAACAAAATCAGAGCCTGTTGTAAAACTACTTGTATCCCCTGCAAGATAAACACAAATAGACTGTAACTCTTCTGGATCGCCTAATCGGCCAAGAGGAGCCATCCCATTCCATTGTTCAATTAATGGTACTAAATCCTCTGAATTCTTAATCAATTCTGTTCCTATGTATCCTGGACTAATACAATTAACCCGTACATTTCGTTTTGCCCATTCCACTGCCAAAGATTTTGTTAACATAATAACTCCAGCTTTTGAAGCATTATAAGCACATTGTGGTTGAGGTACATTCACAATATGTCCTGACATAGATGCGGTATTAATAATAGAACCTCCTCCATGAGCTAACATATATCTTCCTGCTGTCACTGCTGTTAAATATACGCCTGTAAGATTAATATCAATCACTTTTTTCCACTGTTCAAATGTCATAGTCTCTGCTGGTTCATTAATACAAATCCCCGCATTACAAAATGCAACATCGAGTCCTCCTAACTCTGAAACAACTGTTTCTACCATCTTTTCTACTTCTTCTGGCTTTGTTACATCTACTTTCACAGCAATAGCCTTCACATGATTGGACTGTTCAATTTCTTTTGCTGTTTTTTTCGCTTCTTCTATATCGATATCTACAATTGCTACGTCTGCACCAGCTTCAGCAAAAGCAATCGCTACGCTTTTTCCAATCCCTCGTGCACCACCAGTTACAAAAATCTTTTTCCCATCCAATCGCATCTTTTCAATAATTCCCATTTTGCTACTCCTTCCATAATAAGCTATTTCTTACACTTGTAGTCAGTAGTCAAATATCTTTTCTAGAGAAATTTAAAACTTTTTTCTTATTTCAACGCTCAATATATTTGACTACATTTTTTGATTAATACTAT
>UQVN01000086.1 GCA_900544525.1 uncultured Eubacteriales bacterium | reverse complement strand
TATTATAATAATTTTTTCATTTCATCCGCAACAAATTGGACTTTTGGTCCAATAATAACTTGCACGGATGTCTTAGAAGGTCTCATAACCCCTGCAGATTTAATTTTCTTCTCATCTACTTTTGTATAATCATTGATTTCTAAACGAAGCCTTGTAATACAATTATCAAGAGTTTTAATATTTTCCTTTCCTCCAAGTCCTTCTAATATAGCTTGAGCCATTCCTGTATAATCATTATTCGTCAATTCTACTTTCATTTCGGCTTCTTGAACATCATCTTCTCGTCCTGGTGTTTTCAATTTAAAAATAGAAATGACAAAGCGGAATACGATATAGTAAATAATTCCAACTACAATTCCTACCGGAATCAATAACCAAGGATTTTGTGCCTGCGGTGATTCCTGCTAAAACCGCATGAACTAAGTAAAGACCAGGAGCTAAGAACATAAAAGAAAATTCAATAGGCTCTGTTACACCTGTTAAAAAAGCACAAAATGCAGCGGATGCTAGCAAACCGAATACAACTTTCTTCTTCTCTGGCTTTGCAGTATGATACATAGCCAAACAGGCAACGGGTAGTCGTCAGGAATTTATACAAGCATAATTTCTGACTAGTAGCATTCGCATAAAAAAAATACACTATATGAAAAACTATCCTTTCATATAGTGTATTAATACTATCCAACTAAAAAGTCAAAACTTAACTGATTTGTCTCTGGAAGATCTCCTAAAATTCCAAGCTCTGCCATCTTATCTACAACAGTCTTACTAACCTTTGTACGGTTTCTAAAATCTTCTTTTGATAAGAATGGTCCATCTTTTATGGCTTCCACAACTGCTTCCGCCGCTTTTTCTCCAAGACCATCAATGGCACTTAATGCTGGCATAATTTTTCCATCAAAAATTTGGAACTGTTTATCATCTACTTTATCAAGTTGGATCGGTATAAACTCAATGCCTCGTGCATACATTTCTTGTACAATTCTCATATCTTTAATAGAATCCTGATCTTTCGCTGTTAAATTTTCTTTTCCTCGACTTTGTAATTCTTTTAAATTAAATTCTAATCGCTCTTTTCCAAAACACATAAGTTCATAAGAAAAGGCAGAAGCACGAATACTAAAATATGCTGTGTAATATGCCTCTGGTTTAAATACTTTAAACCAAGCAATGCGCCACGCCATCATAACATAAGCCGCCGCGTGAGCTTTTGGGAACATATATTTAATCTTTTTACATGACCAAATATACCAATCTGGAACGCCATGAGCAAGCATTTCCTCTTCCCATTCTGGTTTTAGTCCCTTTCCTTTACGAACGCTTTCCATAATCGTGAAAGACTGTTCTTTATCAAGTCCCATATGAATTAAATAAACCATAATATCATCACGACAACAAATCGCGGTAGAAAGTTTTGTCTTTCCTTCTTCAATCAACGTCTGAGCATTCCCAAGCCACACGTCTGTTCCATGAGAAAGTCCTGAAATACGAACGAGATCGGAAAAACTTTGAGGATCGGTATCCACAAGCATTTGAATAACGAAATCTGTTCCAAATTCTGGAATACCAAGAGAGCCTAATGGAATCCCTCCAATATCTTCTGGTTTAATTCCAAGAATTTCTGTTCCATGAAATAGTGCCATAACGCTTGGATCATCTAACTTAATTGTCTTTGCATCAACACCTGTTAAATCTTCTAATCGACGAATCATGGTCGGATCATCGTGTCCAAGAATATCTAACTTTAATAAATTATGGTCAATGGAATGGTATTCAAAATGGGTCGTGACAATCGGTGTATTCATATCATTTGCAGGATGTTGGATCGCTGTAAATTCATAAATTTCATGCTCATGAGGGACAACAATAATACCTCCTGGATGCTGTCCCGTTGTACGTTTTACACCAGTACATCCTTCCGCAATTCTTTCCATTTCGCAACGACGCTTATGAATTCCACGCTCTTCATAATATTTATATACATAACCATAGGCTGTTTTTTCCGCTAAAGTACCAATGGTTCCAGCTCGATAAGCTTTTCCCTTTCCGAAAATAACTTCTACATAAGCATGGGCTTTTGCTTGATAATCTCCTGAGAAATTTAAATCGATATCCGGCTCTTTATTCCCTTTAAATCCCAAAAACGTTTCAAAAGGAATATCATGCCCTTCTTTATTTAAAGGATGTCCACACTTTGGACAAAGTTTATCTGGCATATCACAACCTGAACTTCCTGAGTAAGAACGGACTTCTTCCGAATCAAAATCTACATAATAACAACTTGGACAAATGTAATGGGCAGAAAGTGGATTTACTTCCGTTATTCCCGCCATAGTGGCGACGAAAGAAGAACCTACCGATCCACGAGAGCCTACCAAATATCCATGATCGTTGGAATCCCACACTAATTTTTGTGCAATAATGTACATAACAGCAAATCCATTGGAAATAATCGAATTTAACTCTCTTTCTAGCCGTTCCACTACAATCGGTGGAAGATCTGGTCCATAAATTTCATGAGCTTTGTCATAACAAATTTTTGTCAATGTTTCATCGGATTTCTCGATAACTGGTGGGCATTTATCTGGATGAACTGGCAATATCTTTTCAATTTGATCCGCAATTTTATTCGTATTTTCAATCACAACTTCATGGGCTTTTTTACTGCCAAGATAATCAAACTCTCTTAACATTTCTTCGGTTGTTCGAAGATAAAGAGGGGCTTGATCATCGGCATCTTTAAATCCTTTCCCAGCCATTAAAATCCTTCGATATAGTTCATCTTCTGGATCAAGAAAATGCACATCACAAGTAGCGACCACAGGTTTTTGATAAAGTTCTCCAAGCTCTACGATTCTTCGATTATAGTTTTGTAAATCTTCTATGCTCTCTGCAGAATAACGATCGCTTCGAATCATAAACTCATTATTTCCAACAGGCTGAATTTCTAAATAATCATAAAAATTTACAATACGAGCGATTTCTGCATTGGAACGCTCCATTAAAATCGCTTGAAATAACTCCCCTGCCTCACAAGCAGAGCCAATAATTAATCCTTCTCGATATTTTTGAATCAAACTCTTTGGCATCCTTGGTCTACGATTAAAATAACTTAAGTTGGATTCAGAAACTAATCGATTTAAGTTTACACGCCCAGTTTCATTTTTCACTAAAATAATCCCATGATATGTTGGTGCCTTTTTTATAGCTTCTGGTGACATAACTGCCATCTTATTTAACTCATCCAATGTATTAACATTTTTTTCTTGTAACATTCCCAAAAACTTAATAAAAATTTCGGCGGTAGCCCCTGCATCATCCACCGCACGGTGATGATTTTCAAGGCTGATTCCAAGAGCCTTTGCTACAATATTCAATTTATATTTACTAAGTTCTGGTAACAATAATCTTGCTAGTGACACCGTATCAAGCACCGTATAATCATATGAAATCGAAAGTCGTTCACAATTGACGCGAATAAACCCTGTATCAAAATCCGCATTATGGGCAACTAAAACAGAGCCTTCACAAAATTCCATAAACTTTGGTAGTAACGTTTCAATGGTTTCTGCACCAAGTACCATATTATCGCTAATTCCAGTCAAATTTTCAATATGGAATGGAATTGGAACTTCTGGATTTACAAACTCACTAAACTTATCTACAATCCGACCACCACAAACTTTTACCGCACCGATTTCAATAATTTTATTTTGTGTTGGACTAAATCCAGTTGTCTCTAAGTCAAATACAACATAGGAATCTAAAATATTTTGATTTTTGGAATCCGTAACAACTTCTTTTAAGTCATCTACAAAATATCCTTCTACTCCATAAATGACTTTAAATGGTTCGTCTTTTGAAATACAGTGATTGGCAATTGGAAAGGCTTGTAGACAGCCGTGATCGGTAATTGCAATCGCTGGCATTCCCCATTCTTTAGCACGATTAATAACCTTTTTAATATCTACTACACTATCCATATCACTCATAACAGTATGAAGATGGAGCTCTACTCGCTTTTCTAAAGAAGTATCCATACGTTTTTTTGTAAAATCAGGAATCGTCTTCATACCCATAACAGAAGCAATTCCCACATCCTTATCAAATTTATCAAATACCGCCATCCCTTTAATTCGATAGAAATTACCAGGCTTTAACTCTCCAAGCACTTCTGGTAACTGCTCATTTCGAACAAAGATTTTAACCATAATCGTATCGGTAAAGTCTGTGATACTGAACATAATAATTGTTTTTTCCGAGCGAATTTCCCTTGTATCCAGCTTTAAAAGTTTTCCATGAATGACAACTTCCCCAATTTCTTCTGTAATTTCTTCAATAGGAATTAATTCTCCTTCACAGTTTCGTCCATAGAACACATCTGGATCATCACTTCTCTTTGCTGCATAAGACTTCTTCTCAAATGTCTTTGCAGACGAACTTTGGTGTTTATCAAAAGATTTTTTCTCTCTTTGTGTTTTTTCTTTTTTCTCTTGCTCTTTTTCTTTTCCTTCTGCTTTTTGTTCCTCTTTTTCCTCAGATAAATGGTCAATAATCTGATGAATTTCTAAATCCAGTTTATGACGATTTGCCTCATAAAAGGCCTGTTTTTGCGCTTCTGTATAATCAAATCCCACTTTTAACGACATATGAAACCGATCGTGGTAAATTTCTTCTAAAAATTGTTTGATTTCACCTGATTTATTTCGAGCTAAAAAAGAATCTTCAAGAAATAATGTTAAAATCTCTTCATTGACGTTCCACTCCGCCTTAGAAAGTAAGTTATAAAGTACAAGACTTTTTTCTCTTATTTCATAAAGAAGACTATCTTTATAAGCTACTGTTAATCGCTCCACATCATACTGATCGGATAATTCATATTGCTCAATAAGACGCACTTTTGCTTTTGACTGATAAAATAGATTTTCCTTAATGGCCCGCTCCATTTCATGAATTTGTTTTTGATGAATTAATCTTCTTGCACAAATATGAAACGAAAGCATATTTTGTTTTTTATTCATCACCACTTTTTCTACATCTACATTCAGAAATAAATTGTTAAGTTCTGTTGGAACAACCAATTCTGTAAAGACATCAAAAAATGGTCTTCTTGTTTTTTCCATATCGTTTCACTCCATTCTGTGAATAAGGAGGAAAAGCACTCTTTACGATTGTGACTCTTATCTCTTTCGAAAAAATAGACTGCCATATTCCTTGACAGTCTATTTTCTCACTTCCTTTAAAAAATATTTTTTCTTATTCAGTCACACTATGCCTTTTTCCAATTTCTTAATTCTTCTCTTAAAGTAGAAAGTAGCTCTTGTTCTGGAACCTTTCGAATAATTTCTCCTTTTTTAATCAAAAGTCCTTCTCCTTTTCCACCTGCAATTCCAATATCCGCTTCCTTTGCTTCTCCTGGACCATTGACAACACAGCCCATAACCGCTACTTTTAAATCCAAATAGTCAAATTCAGCCACCATATTTTCTACCTGATTTGCAAGGCTAATCAGATCGATATTCGTTCTTCCACAAGTTGGACAAGAAACTACTTCTACTCCACCTTTTCTAAGACCTAATGTTCTTAAAATTAATTTTGCAGAAGCGATTTCATTCACTGGATCTCCTGTCAAGGAAACGCGAATCGTATCACCAACACCAACACTTCCTAAAATCATTCCAAGTCCAATGGAAGATTTAATGTTTCCACTATAAACCGTTCCCGCCTCTGTAATTCCAACGTGAATTGGATAAGGAGTTTTTCCTGCAATTAACTCATGGGCTTTTACACACATCATAACATCCGAAGATTTGATACTAATTACAAGGTTATCATATCCCATCTCTTCTATTAAATATACTTTATTTAATGCACTTTCTACAATTCCTTCCGCAGTTACTTTTCCGTATTTTTCTAAAATATCTTTTTCTACGGATCCACTATTGACACCAATTCGAATTGGAATTCCATATTCTTTTGCTTTATCCACAACCGCTTGCACTCGCTCGCGATTTCCAATATTCCCCGGATTAATACGAATTTTATCTGCTCCATTTTCAATTGCAGCAATCGCCATTTTATAATCAAAATGAATATCGGCTACCAATGGAATATGAATTTGTTTTTTTATTTCCTTAATTGCCAATGCCGCTTCCATTGTTGGCACTGTACAACGAACAATTTCACAGCCTGCCTTTTCTAATCGCAGAATCTGTTCCACAGTAGCTTCTACATCTTCTGTTTTTGTATTTGTCATTGACTGAATCAGAATTGGATTTCCACCACCGATCACTCGGTTACCAATTCGGATCTCTTTTGTATGATCTCGATACATAATTCCTCCTTTTTTCTATTTTCATTCTTTTTTATTATTGAATCCATAGCATACGAATATCATTTGCAAATAAAAATACCATTAAAACCATTAATGCACAAAAACCAACAAAGTGGATCATTCCTTCTTTATTCGCAGACATTTTCTTTCCACGAATGGCTTCAATCAATAAGAATAACAGACGTCCACCATCTAACGCTGGAATTGGTAAAAGATTCATAACACCTAAGTTGGCACTCAATAAAACAGAGAAGTTTGCTAAGTTTAAAAATGTTGTCATCACATTGATCTTTTGAGACTCTTTATAAACAGTACCAAGTTCGTTTACAATTCGAATTGGCCCTGAAAGATCTTGGGCTCCTACTTTCCCACTGATTAGCATTCCTAAACTTTGAATAACTGCTTCAATCCAATAGCGAACTTCGGATAATCCATAGCGAAGTGTTGAGAAAAATCCAACTTTTGTTCGAGCTGAAATAAATCCAAATTTATACATTCCTGTCGCTTCATCTTTTACAGGCGTTACTTCTACTTCATTTTTTTGTCCATCTCTTTCATAAGTAACCGTTACAGACTCTCCACTTGGATGTTTCTGTAAGTATAAACTAATATCTGAAAAAATAGTAATTTTTTTGTTATCTAATTTTAAAATCGTATCTCCTGCTTGTAATCCAGCCACTTGAGCTCCTGTTCCTTCTTCTACTTGTGATAACGTAGGAACTTGCGCTCCTCCAATTCCTATAATAATAGAAGCTAGAAAAAATGCTAAAATAAAGTTAAAAGCTGGACCTGCAAAAACAACAGCAATCCTCGCCCAAACAGACTTATTATTAAAAGCTCGACTAGAAGTACTTGATTCATCTTCTCCTTCCATCATACAAGCTCCTCCAATTGGAAAAAGACGAATACTATAAATGGTTTCTCCTTTTGTCACATGAACGAGCCTTGGACCCATTCCGATACAAAATTCTTCTACTTTAATTCCATTTTTCTTTGCTACAAGAAAATGTCCTAACTCATGAAATAAAATTAATAATCCAAATATGATAATTGCTACAATAATACTCAATTTACCACCTGCCTTCAATAAATTCATAGGTCCAACGTTCTGTCTCTAAAATCTCTTCTACTGTTGGATCCCCGATTACTCTATGCTGTTTCATAGACTCTTTTATAATTTCTATAATTTCTAAATAAGCAATTTTTTCATCTAAAAACTTAGCAACTGCTCGTTCATTCGCTGCATTAAATACCGTTGGCATACTTCCCCCTATTCTTCCTGCTTCATAAGCCATAGAAAGTGCTGGAAAGTTCTCAACATCAGGTGCTTCAAATGTAAGATTTTTTAACTTTGCAAAATCCAATCGCTCTCCATCCAATGGTCTTCTCTCAGGATAATATAAAGCATATTGAATTGGAAGTCTCATATCTGGTGTTCCAAGCTGGGCCATAATTCCTCCATCAACAAATTGAATCATAGAATGAATTACACTCTGCGGTTGAACAACTACTTCAATCTTATCAAAGGATACATCAAAAAGCCATTTCGCTTCCATCACTTCTAACCCTTTATTAACAAGTGTAGAAGAATCGATTGTAATCTTTCTTCCCATAGCCCAATTTGGATGTTTTAAAGCATCTGCCACTGTTACATTTTGTAATTGTTCTTTTGTTCTGCCTCGAAATGGTCCACCAGATGCCGTAATTAACAGTTTATCAATCTCTTTATGTCGTTCTCCATTTAAACATTGAAAGATAGCAGAGTGTTCGCTATCAACAGGAAGAATGTTTACGCCATATTCTTTTGCCAACTTCATAATGATATGTCCAGCCGTTACAAGCGTCTCTTTATTCGCAAGAGCAATATCTTTCTTTGCCTTAATTGCAGCAATTGTCGGGCGAATCCCAATCATTCCCACAATCGCTGTTACTAAAATATCAGACTCTTTCATAGATGCAATCGTTAAAAGTCCTTCCATTCCTGATAAGACTTTCACACCTGTATCCACAACTTTTATTTTTAATTCTTTTGCTTTTTCTTCCTCATATACAACGGCATAAATTGGCTTAAACTCTCGAATCTGTTCTTCTAGCATAGAAATATTGCTGCCAGCTGAAAGCGCTGTCACTTGCAAATCTCCATTTGCTCGAACGACTTCTAATGTCTGTGTACCAATAGAACCAGTTGATCCTAAAATTGCAATTTTTTTCATGTCGTCCTCTTTTCCATTTTATTTGTATCTTATTTACAAACACGTCACTCACACATTCCTTTTTAAGATAACATGATTTTGTGACAAATTCATGAATTTTCTCTTTCAATTTTCCTTCTTTTTTATTGAATTAAAATTCCTTTTGTTAATACAATCATTAAATAGTAAATGGTTGGAGCTGTAAATATCATACTATCAAATCGATCCAAAATCCCTCCATGCCCTGGAATCAATTTTCCATAATCTTTAATATCATGATTTCTTTTAATCGCTGATGCTGCTAGATCCCCAATCATAGAAAGAATAGCTCCGCCTCCACATACAACTGGATACACAATAAGAACATCATATCCAAAATAAATGTGATTCTTTACAAATAATCCATATAAAAATCCTAATAAGACCGCTCCAATCACACCTCCGATGGCTCCTTCAATTGTTTTTTTGGGACTTAATATTGGCGACATTTTATGCTTTCCTACTAGCATTCCTGTACAATAAGCAAGAGTATCACATCCCCAAGAACTTAAGAAAATAAGTACTACAAGATATCCACCTGTTGGTAATACACGAAGTTTATAAACAAAAGACATCATGATTGCTACATAAAATAATCCAAAGAAAGCAGCCATAATTTGTTCTGCATTGTATTTTGGATATCGCAATACATAAACCGTCATTAAGAGCATTAAGTAACCAACAAACAATACAAAATACCCTCTTGGAATTTCAATAGCAATCATAGAATAATAAAGCACCGCTGCTAAATAAGATAAGTAACTTAAGGCACATTTTTCAATCTGATAAATACGATACAACTCATACATTCCAATTAAGGAGACCGCTCCCATTACAAACAATGTAACATCTCCTCCAAAGTAAAGTGTAACCGCAATGATAATGACTAATACAATGCCACTTAATAAACGTTGTTTAAACATAAGCCTCTCCTTTATACCGCCCCAAAACGACGATCCCTTCCGTTATAATATTCAACGGCTTTTATTAGTTCTTCTTTCCCAAAATCTGGCCATAATATATCGGTAAAGTAAAACTCTGTATAAGCAAGTTGCCACATCATAAAGTTGGATAAGCGTTCTTCTCCACTTGTTCGAATCATCAAGTCTGGATCTGGCATTCCAGCAGTATCTAAGTAAGAAGCAAAAAGCTCTTCTGTAATTTCCTCTTCCGCTATAACACCTTTTTTTACATCTGCTGTCATTTTTCTCATGGCACGCACCATCTCATCACGGCTTCCATAGTTTAATGCCATCGTAAATTGAATCCCATCATACTCTTTTGATTCTTCTTCTAAACGAACAATCTTTTCTTGTAATTCTGGCGACAAACGATGAATCTCTCCAATCACTTTTACTCTCATGTTATTCTTTTTACATTTTTTTATGCAGTCATCCAAGTAATTATTAAGAAGTTTCATCAATGTACCAACTTCTTCTTCTGGTCGCTTCCAGTTTTCTGTAGAAAAAGCGTATACAGTCAAATATTTAATTCCCATCTCTCCTGCGGCCCGGATGACTTTTTCCACTACTTTACTTCCCTGTACATGACCATAACTTCTTGGCATAAATCTCTTTTTAGCCCAACGTCCATTTCCATCCATAATAATGGCTACATGTTGTGGAATTGTCAACATTTTTCCATTTATTTCTCTCTCCATAGGTTTCACCTCTATCTTCTATCTGATATTGAAAGACGGATGCTTTTACGCTTCCGCCAAAACACCCGTCCTCTTTATCTTTTTTCTTATACTGTAAGAATTTCTTTTGATTTTGCTTCGATTTCTTTGTCAATTTCAGCAATATATTTATCTGTCATTTTTTGCACTTTATCTTCTGCATCTTTTAATTCATCTTCGCTAATTTCATTCGCTTTATTTTGTTTCTTTAAGCTATCATTTGCATCTCTTCTGATGTTACGGATTGCAACCTTTGCTGCTTCTCCTTTTTTCTTAACATCTTTTACTAATTCTTTACGTCTTTCTTCTGTTAATTCTGGGAAAATAAGACGAATGCTCTTTCCATCATTTGTTGGATTAATTCCAATATCAGATGTTAAAATTGCTTTTTCTACTTCTTTTAAAAGAGATGTTTCCCAAGGTGTAATCATAATACAACGTGCTTCTGGAACAGAAATATTAGCTGCTTGTTGTAAAGGTGTTGGAACTCCATAATATTCTACTGTTAATTTATCAAGAATATGTGGGTTTGCTCTTCCTGCACGAATTGTAGCATACTCTCTTACTAATGCATCAACAGATTTGTTCATTTTTTCTTCAAATGTTTTTAACATATAAGTTTCCTCCTGATTTTTACATTAATCAACGGTTACAAGTGTTCCGTTAAATTTTCCTGTCATTGTATCCACAATACTATTTGGTTCATTTAATCCAAATACCATAAGTGGCATTTTATTTTCTAAACACATAATCGTTGCTGTCAAATCAATGACTGCTAATTTTTGTGCAAGCACCTCATCTAATGTGATACGATCGTATTTTACCGCATCTTTGTTAATCTTTGGATCGCTATCATATACGCCATCAATCGCCTTTGCAAGAATAATTGCATCTGCCTCAATCTCGATAGCACGAAGTGCAGTCGCTGTATCTGTTGAAAAATATGGATGTCCAGTACCACCTGCAAAGAAAACAACTTTTCCTTCAGATAAATCTCTTACCGCTCTTCCCTTTGAAAATAACTTTGTAAAACTTCCACATTCAAAAGGTGTCATCACTTCTGTTTTCATACCTGCTGTACGAAAAATTTCGGATACATAGATACAGTTCATAACAGTTGCTAACATTCCGATCTGATCTGCTTTTGTTCGATCGATGTTTTCACTTGTTCTTCCTCTCCAGAAGTTACCACCACCGATAACGATTGCAACCTGAACCCCACTATCTACTACTTGTTTGACTTGTTTTGCAACATCGATACATGTTGCCTCATCAAATCCTGTTTTCTTATCTCCTGCGAGAGCTTCACCGCTTAATTTCAATAACACTCTCTTCATATCTTTTACATCTTTCACTGGTCTTTCCACCTCTACTCTTCTTCATTGAGCATGTCCTGCCCATCATGTATAAGTATAGCATATGTTCCTTCATTTTGAAAATATATTTTATACAATTATGCAAAAATTTGTTTTCCTTAAAAAAACTTCTTTCCTACAAAATG
>UQVN01000085.1 GCA_900544525.1 uncultured Eubacteriales bacterium | reverse complement strand
ACTTTCACTAGAATTGGTGATAAAATATATTTTATAAAGAAGCTTTAATCTTGTGGTATTCCAAAAACACCAATAAGAAAAAGCATATTATAGCTTCGTAGGATAACAATAACGTTGACCTAACGACATGCCGGGGAGAAAGAGAGATGAAAAATGACAAGAGAAGGAATTAAAGCAGTAAGATTTTGTTGCGGATACAACACAGATTTAAGACAGAAATTAAAATGGAAAGTAAAAGGCGCAGATAGCTGCCACAGCCGGAAAATCCAGCAATTTTTATTAGATAATAGACTCGAAATTTTCGGGACATTTTTCTTTGAGAATATCGGAGCTACAAGTGATTTCTTGGCAGGAAATGGGTTAAGCGAAGAACAATACAGAAATAATGAAATTATTTTAGGATTTATAGAAAAACAGGCTTTTCAAGTGTGTACTGGACAGCCAGTATAAAATAATAATTAAAAATACATTGACCTATCGGTCGTTAATAGAAAGAGGAATAATATGAAGATTAAAAAAATGTTTAAAGCAAACAATATTCAAAACCGTTATGTGGTACAAAAATGTAATGGAGAGTACGCATCTTTTTTGGTATCTCCGTTCAGGGAAGTAAAAGAAGAAGAACTGAAGATTATGCCATATTTTAGAGCAGTAGGAGACAACGCCGAAGAAACTGAGGATTACTTATATAAATTTTATGGATTTGAAAAAGAAATATAGAAAGAGATGATACCATGAACAAAATTAAAGAAGCGAGACTTAAAGCAGGGCTAACACAGAGCAAATAACAGCTATGTTAGGAATACCACGTAGAGCTGTGCAAAACTGGGAAAACGAGATTGCAAAGCCACCGGAATATATGGAAAGACTTGTTGTTGCAGAATTAGAAAGATTGCAACAAGACAAAGAAAAATAAGTAATGTGATATGAATTTGTAAAGGAGAACAGATTATGAAAACACTAAATTATATTTATGGCGGAATTGAAGAAATTAAAATAGAAAATGAATATTACTTCGGACAGTTATGGGATGGAGAGGAAGGAAATGCAACAGAAATTCTTGAGTCTGGTGCAGTAGCAATTTATGACGGGAACGGCGAAGAAAAATTTTGCGACTTTGAAATCACACAAAATGATGCGGATTTATTTAAAACCATAGTGAAAGTAACAGATATCAGATAAAAAAGGGGACTGAAACGCATGAATGAAGTAGTAAAAAAAGCAATGGAAATGATGCAGGAAGAATATAAGGGTTATATACCGGATTTAGAAATAGGCGAAATCTGCGAAATAAATGATGTTTGGGATGGAATAGGAGAAATTCCAGAAGAAAGTTACAGCCATCAAGTGACCGATGCAGATTGGATAAATTACGAGTTTGAAATTTTGGAAAAAAAAGAAAACGAATTAGATACCGTAATAAGAATTAAAAATATAGAGTTATTATAGGGAGAAAAAACATGATAGAAGAGTTAATCACATCTATTGGCGTACAAAATCTGGAAAAGAAAGCGCTGATTTGCCATAGACCATTAGATGGAACGTATGTATATGTAAATGAGGATGGTAGTTACAAAGTAATACAGAATTGGGAAAAAGTAAGTTTTAACAGCAAATATAGAGGCTGGGATTATTACAGCCAATTAGTAAGCATAAATAAACCAATAGCAAGCAAACTGATACAAAGCAATAATTATAATACATTTTGGTGCAGGAACATAGAAAAACTAAAAATACAAGATATTGATAAGTATTTTGATGTTTTGAAAGACACTTCTTGGCATAGGGAATGGGTAAAAGCACACATATATGAGCTTGGAAAAGAATATAAAGGAAGTTTTATTAAAATATTCTTCCCCGATACAAGAGAAGAATACAGAAGATTAGGCTTAGAAAACTGGTTAGAGAAATCCATTTCTATACCTACAAAGTGTGTTAATAAAGAAGATAAGGGAGTACCAATAGGATATAGCATTAACATAAAAAAACCATATAGTACAGGAAGAACCCCTTACTTGGTAGATAAGGAAAAAGGACTGCAAATTAAAATGGTATACGATATATTAAAGGGAAATACAAGACGTGGTTACCCTTTAATGTATGCTACCAGCAAGGGGCTATATGCCACCACAGTAAGCAAAGGACCAGAAATCGATTTACCTGCAAGTTTATGTATTCTTACAAAGATAAACAGTAGAGGAGAAATCGAATTTAAGATATGCGAAAATATCCCTAGTTTTCGATGTAGATTATAAAAAGAAAGGTAAGAAAATGGCATACAACCAAAAGCAAAAAGAAAGCACTATAAAATATTTAAAGACACTAAAAGAAATTCGTTTCCGTGTAAAAGAAGAAGAATATGTTAAATACGAAGAAGCAGCAAAGCAAGCAGGATATCCAAGCATGAGAAAATTCTATATGGATGCTATACAAGAAAAAGTAGGAAAAATCTTAAAATAGCCGTTAAAGCCCTTGACATATAGCGCACTATATAGTATAATAAAGACAGTTAAGAAAGGCAAGGCTTAACCCAAAAAGGAGGTCGACGAAATGGAGGTTTTAAGTATGACAGATAAACAGTGGAAAGGATGGCTTAGAAGATTTAAAAGAGATTTGGAAGATTTGAAAGAAGCCAAAGACGAAAAAGAAAGACAGAAGAAACTGAATACCATGCTTGAAGAAATTCAACAGGACTTAGAAGATTAAGCAGAGAGGGCGGGCTTGCCACCGCTCTCCACCAAAAGAAGTATAACAAATATGGGATATCGTGTAAATAGAGAATTTTACAGAGAAAACATATTGGGGTAAAAAATATGAGACTAGCAAATTCGTAGTCATCGACACTGTGGTAATGTGTATAACCCTTTGTTTATGGAAGTGTGGGAAAGTATGTTTGCAGTTTGTGGGAAACCTGTTTTCCATAAACTGTGAATAAACTTTTCCATACGGAATAAGAGGTTATGCACATTTCCATGGTGGCAAAATCTTAATCGTTACATTTTGGAATGTAAATTTAAAATTGATATTAGAAAAAATAAAATAGTTACATTATGGAATAGGCACAAGGATACCTCCCTTGTGCCTACTGTTTTATAAAAGAAAAACAGGGTACATATCTTCATCTGCTTTTGCACAGATGTCTGAAAATTGAGGTTCTAATAAAAACACTTTCCTATTTTCGAATACCCTTTTTTCATTTTTAATAGAGTATTTCTTGTGCAAGGAATACAGTGTGCTATGTATATTTTCTTGATACGGAACATATATAGGCATATCTCCTTTTAATTCTTGCAGCTTAAAGTTATTGTCAAAAATATTAACTATGGAAACGCTGTCAATTCGTAATAAATCTGACCATCTTCCAAGAGATGGATAAAATGGAGGATAACACAGTGCGTTATATATATCAGTCAAATCCGGTTCATTATCGGGACACACATGAATACGCAGTTTCAAATCGTTTAAAAAATTGCATTCTTTCACAGTCCGTACCCACCCTATGTAGCCATCTTTACATTTCACTCTCACGGGGAAACGTTTGCAAAACTCCTCACTTTCCTGCACAAAAAATGCCCCACCTTTCCATCTGTATTCCGGAGAACTACATGAAAAAGATGCTCCGGAAATAGATATATTCATTTCATGATATTCTTTCCATCCGCATAAAGTGTGTATCATACCTATAACTGTACTATATGGAGGAAGCGGATATGTTAATTCAAGCCCTCCGGTCCATGTAGGCACTCTAAATTGAGCAGTCTGCATATACCCTTCAAAACGTATCGCTTTCATTCTCATACTCCTTTACAATCTCAAGAGCTTTACAAACTCCGACCTGATAAATAAATCGGTCTAATAACTTCAAGATGCCTCCTAATCCGTTTTCACTGTATATTCTTTCGACTGTTTCAATTAACTCAGCTTCTTCTAAATCGTCATATTGCATCGAGTTATCGAGCGCCTGATGATTTAGAGCTGAAAGGTATTCATCATCGTAGAAATCAGAAGGAGAGCATTTAAGAGCGTTCGCAACAGCATCTATAAGGTCGAAATTGCGTGGATTGCGCTTCCCGGCTTCCCAGTCTTCCAGTGTACGAATAGAAATACCAGATATTCTTGAGAGGGCTGCACGAGACAGCCCTTTTTCAGTTCTTATCTGTTTAATTTTTTCACCGGATATTTTCATATTATAACCCCCTTAAAGCGTCACTCCATCCTTCTTTAACGATTTGAATTTCTTTATCTTCTCCGTCTTGCCCATTGCCGTATATTTCGTAAGAAATACAGTCAATTTCTTCGTCTTTTTCGTTATACAGTTTAAAATAATTGTCTGTTGCCCACTCAGAAATATTGCTTTCCGTTTCTCCTGACTCAGCCAGAATATAACCAAGACTCTCTAAAAGCGCTTTACCCTCTTTATAATTCATAGATTTTAACTGTTCAAAATTTGCTTTTTTCATAATCATTCACCATCTTACTTTTGTAAGTTCCTTTCTCTTATATATATTATACCACGCATAAGCGTGGTAATCAAGAGAAAATGATAAATATATATTAAATTTCTAATCCTTTTCCAGTCCTTATATTTTTTTCTATTCCTATAATCTTATGTTCTGCAGAAATATTCTGTACATTTCTTTGCTTCACTATATCTGGATTTTTCATATATTCTTCTATTTGGTTTAGATGTTTTCCCATAACTCTATGTATGTATTCAAAGGAGTTATTCATATTCCTCTCAATTTCCCTTTTCTGGGCTTCTGGTGGTAACTCTCGATACTTTTCCTGCATTTCCTTTTCAAATTGATTGTAGGCATGTTTAAAGTGCCTCCTGCGGGCATCTGTAATTTCTATACCCAAATAATCCTGAAGCATAATAGAAATACAATCTGCCTCATATTCCCGTTGCCCTTCTTCTTTTTCCTTTCCCTCTACACCATGTTTTTCTATGGCATGTCCCATCTCATGCGATAATGTAGAAAGTTTTTCTACCCCTTCCAGTTTCTCATTTAATACAATTCCATTCTTATAATAATAACCTTTTAATGCTATGGAAGATAAATCCTCTGTTTTTACACTACACTGTAATTCATTTTCAGCATAGCTTTCTAAAGCTGTAATTATTTTATCTGCCTCTTCTGAAGCTTGCCCCATATCGAAATATTTCGGGTACTGTTCTTTTGGAAAATTTGTCTGTGCGATATCAAAGACGTATCCAATTTGAAATCCTTGTTTTACTACCCCTTCCAGTTCCCCTTTTTTATACAGATCCTTTTCTTCTTTTGTGGCATTCCGCAAAGACACCACAGAGCCGTCTTCTCGTTTTAATAAAGTGGATTGTACAGCATACCAGATTGCAATTCCTTTTTCTCCACGATTTACAGATACCCCTTCTTTTTTCCATCCGGCAAACGATTTAACAAAAGTCGCGTGAGGATTTTGCTGGTAAATAAGGGCTGTGTTTCTCGCTGAATACTGATAAAAATTTTTTGTAAATCTTAAATATTCTACTATTGTTTCAGGATTTTCCTGATAGGACTTTGCAAATTCTTCCATCTTTTTTCTTGCAAATTCTCTATTTTCCTCTGCTTTTTGAGACCAATTTTTTTCCAATATTATTCCTCCTGAAAACGCTTTAAAATTTCTTGCTGCATAGCCGCATCCAGCTTGTCTAAAGTTTCCAACTCTGCATCTGTAACACTTCCGACAGGAATTAAATCATTTTCACAGTCAAAAAAATAGAGCTCTCCGTATTCTGTTTCTACGATTGCCTTATCCCTGTAATATCCAACAATTATATTATCCTTTAAAATTTTTTCCATTTTTATCCTATTTCCCTTTCTATAACATCATTTTAATTTGGTTATAAATATCCTGCAACACAGCAACAAGCTCTACCCTTATTTCCGGATACAAGAGCGTTAATAGACCGATTGCGGCCAACAATAGAATTATTATTGTTGCCGCAATCCTGATTACCCCACCTATTACCCGTATAAAAAATTTTATCATGTTATTTTTTTCGACAATCATTATTTCTTTGTCGTCCACCTGATATTTTTTCCTTAAATCTTCTTGTTTCTGTTGTTCCTCTTTTTCCTTCAGGATATTATCCATAATTCCGTTTTTAAGCTTTGCCATTCTTCTTTTTCCTCTTAAACATATCTCGTATACTCTTTCTCTGTGGAATATCCTTACTCTTATTATCCAAAGGTATAATATCTTCATAAATGGGAAGATTATCGATTGCAAACTCATACGCTTCCGGAGAATAACAAGGGAAATATATCCTTTCTTCTTTATCTTTCATGGACTCTTTTAACTCTTTTCGGTCTGCTTCTGGTACGTGGATGAACAAATAATAAATATCTGTATAAAATTCATTTTCTATCAACGTAGTTGTATAGACTACCTCTGAAACTTTTGCTCCGACACAAGCCAGCCGTATATCTTTTTCCAGATAAGACGTGCGGTTGAAATTTTGGCTGCCACAAACTCCATAGTCGTAAACATAAAAATCATATCCCAGCTTTAAAATTTCAGAAATCTTATCTTGCCTATAAAAATGATGAACATTCATAAAAACCACTTCGCCCATGTCCTCATCTACATTTTCGCAATCATAAAAGGCAGCAACATTTTCTACATATCCTGTATCATTCATCTCAATGTAACAGGCTTTATATCCCTTATAGAGCAAATATTTTACAGTCTGCAACGCTTGTGTCGTAGTCCCTATTCGGCTCATTGCGCCAGCCACGCCGATAAGCTTATAACTTGCTTCTCGCCTGCGTTCTTCTTCCTGCTCCTGTAATGTAATAATTTCCAGTTCTTCAAATCCATTTGCTTCATAATACCCTGCCAAAGCCAGCTCTAATTGCTGCTTTATTTCGGATAGCGTTACGCCAATAATAAAATTCTTAATACCAACCTTGCACAGCTCTACCAAAACTTTATTTTTTAACATATATCCTGATGCGTAAATAATCACTGTTGCATTATTACAGTTGCGAATTGTAATAATTTGTTTTGCAATTTCTTCAGCTGAGTCCAAATATTGCTGAATATCAAAAATCATATACTCTACACCCTGATGCTCCAAAATCTCGGTCTTCTGTAATTCTATCCGGCTGTTTGATTTTACATAGGCAAATTCTTTTCCTTTTTTTTCTGCGATTTCTTCCGCAAAATAACCTTTTTCTGCTGAACCAATAAATATAATCATATTTCCCTCTAGCTAAAATCTTAAATTTTGAATTGTTCCATACATCTGCGCCTCCTGATAGGCTTCGTTCCAATCTGTTTCTTCCTTTGCCGGGAGACGTTCTATAATTTCCGCTTCAATTTTTCGGCACTGCAAGGCTTCTCTTATCTTTTCTACACTTAAATGCCCTGCATAGTCATTATCTACGGCTATATAGACTTTCTTCTTCGGTTTCCTTAATAAATGGTTTATGAGTGCTTCGTATTTGCATGAACCACACAAAAAGAGATAATCGTATGCTTTAAAATCCCTTCCCTGCTTTTTTAAAAGACTCATGATGCTCATACCATCAATCACGCTTTCTGCAATAATAAGGTTTTCTGCATCAAAGTTTAAATAAAATCCATATTCATAATTACTTCCCATGCAGTCTCCAATGTATTTTCTTTCTGTATTTGTCCCTCTTAAAAAACCATATACCGGAGCTTTGCTGTCGTCATATCCTACAAAGACACAATTTCCATAAACATCCTGATAAAGCATCTGTTCATCGACAAAAAATTGAACTACTTCTTTATCAAGCATACGAATTTTTGTAAGATAAGCAAATACACGTCTCATATTATCTACTCTTTTTGGAAGCTGCAGCTTAACATTCTCAGTCTCCTGCTTCTTCCATGTCTGTTTTTCTCTTGCCGGTCCTTGCTTTATGCTTCTTTGTACTCTATTTGTAAAATAAGTGAGAGCCTCGTGCATATCCATATTGGCAAACATCACCGCAAAATCAATCACATCCCCGCCGGCGCCGATTGCACTACCAGCACCCGGATGGGAATTTCGCCAGAAACGTTTCTTTTGTGGATCAATTCGAACACTGTCATATTCTTCCAGCGTAAAATATCTGCCTATTCTTCTTACGTGATATCCCAGTTCCTGTGCAAAGTCCTGAATATCGATTTCCTCTATAATCCGATCACGAATATCGTTATCTCTTTTTTTATAAAATTCATATTTATGCTGGTTGATAAAAGCGACAACCGCTCTGCGGTCTGTCATATTCGGTAATTCAATATTCAGATATCTTGCCATATCCTCTACAAAATCAATCTGTTTCTGGCTTGGTAGCATAATTCCTACTCCTGTTCTCCCTGCTTATATTCTTCTATTTTCTTATTATGTTCTTCTATTTTTGCCTCATATTCTGTAATCTCACTATCGAAATCTGCAATCGCTTCCTGATATGCAACAATGTCCGCTTCTAGCTGCTGTATCAAGATATCCGTATTTAACTGTTCTTCTTCCGTCTGATACTTCTTAGCACCTAGCAAAGAGTTGATACGTTCGTTTGCATTGTTTATTTTTGTTTCCTGTTCTGCAATCGCATTTCTGTTTTCTTCTATTTTTGCTTCACATTCTGCAATATCCATTTCTTCCCTGTTAATTAGATATTGCTGTTCCGAATGGTCCTTAATTTCTTCCACATGATTTACAGCTTTTTTATTTGTAAAATATTTTAACATTTCTTCTGCATCCTGTGTAAGTTTAATTCGAAAAGAAATTTCTTTGAATTTTTCCGGAACATTGTTAATCCGGATAATCGTAAGATTATCTGCTTCATAGATTTTTTCTACTTTCAGCTTCCCTTCTTTTCGATCTACGGCTTCATAATACAAATTTTCAATCCCATCCGTACTGTGATTTAAAATTTGAAACTCCAATTCCATCATTTTTTGCTTCGGCGCATAATCCCAGCGTTTCAAGGTAAAATCACGGTCTGCAAAAGTTGTTGTTGTTCCGATTGGAGTAGCCTGTATCAGTTTTCCGTCTTTCGGAAACCATTCCTTTGACGTAAAAAATGCAATCAGAAGAACTATATATACTACAACAAATCCTTCTAAAAACACACTTTTTTTCAAATGTATCCTTTTCAGTTGTTTTTTCATTATCTTCTTCCTTAGTCTTATAAATAATTCTGAAAAATCTCCTTCATAAAAAGAGGATGTAAATCTTTATCGATATAATAAATAGGCTTCCCAGAAAGAATAAGTTTTTTTCTTTCTTCTCTACTCACCGTGCCAATACATAGGATATCTGTTGCATCCTGCATTGCAGAGGATGTGTAAATAAAATACTTCCTTAATTTTTTTATATAGTCTTCTTTCTTATTTTCACCACAGTATATATAATATTTTTTCTGCATTTCTCTTTGCAGGACGCTTCTGTTCCCGCTTTCCTTTCTTTGTATCTTTACTGCAATACAAATTTTTCTTTTTTTAAGACAAAATTCAACACCAGCCTGTGTGTCCCACCGGCTCTGCCGTGACACGTTGCCAGCGTAAAAATTTGTGCCGGTTCTTTTTCTTCGTCTGAAGTTTCTAAATTAACGAAACTTCTTCTTTCTAAATTGCTTATAATTTCTTCTGCCTTGCTGCGTTCCCATGTCTTTTCTCCCAGTTCAAAAATATCATCTGTATTCTCACATTGAAAAACCGAAACTAGCTCTAATTCTTTCGTTCTCTCTTTTGTATAAAAATAAGCTGTTCGGTGAGATGCAGCATACTCCGTATCTCTATACTTTTTCAGACCACCAAACATTTGTCCGGAAATCATGTTATGCCCGTATAAGCAAACATGGAAATCCTGATTTAATTCCACATTCTGAAAGGCAAAGATAGAGCCTAAAGCACTTGCTTTTCCTCGAAAATCCTTTTTTAAATATTCCTGATCCGTATCTCCTATCAGCACAGGATAATCTACCTTTGTTTCCGGTATATAAAGCCAGCCGCTAATCTCACTATTAACCTTTTCTAATGCTTCAAAGTCAATGTACCGGTTAAATGGATCATCTGCGTCCAATTCTTCCTGATTACCGGCTGGAACTTTTACAACCTGTTCCTTTAAGGCTTCATTCTTTCCCTCTGCATTTAAAAATACAAGCAGTTCCTTCATCCCTAATGCCAAAAACAAGAAAAGGCAGAATGTTAATATTACATTTATCAGTTTTTTCATTCTTTTTTCTTTGTTTTTTTCGTTCCTACATTAAGAGCTACCAAAAGCAGTACAATAATCAATGCCCCAGCAAAATATTTCAAAATAGGGCTGTCTAATCCAGTTTGCGGAGCTCCCGGTCTTTTCGGAGAGTCTGTTGTAATCCTTCCCGGTTCTGGTTCATGTTTCGGAATTACCTTAATGTCATAGTTCATTTCTCCCTCTGCTTCATCAAAGGTTGGAATGGAAATCAGAAATGGGGTTACTTTTTCATATTTTGCCGTATTCGTAGCCTCTAAAAAATATACACCCACCGGTAAATCTTGAAAGCAGAGCTTTCCATCTTTATCTGTCAACAACACTTTTTCTGCTGAAAAATCTAAAGCAGCCAGCTTCTCCGCAGCTTCTTCCATGTCTTTTGCTGACTCGATTGCATTTAAGTCAATACCTGAAGCAGAGAACTCATCTTTCATGACATATTCTCCTTTTGATATTTCTCCTACTTTGGTACAGGAAAATTCTACCTTTTCCCTTGATGTACCTTTTCTTCCTTCTGTCAGCTCTACGCTAATGCTGCCTTTTCCTTCTACATTTACCTTTTCCAGTTCTTTTTCATCCATGAGGGAGTTTTCGCCTTCTGTTCCTTCGTGGTTTACCAAAGCATTACTGTCATTTGCGTATACTTGTATACTAAATGCAAATAAAAGGATTGCAGTTAGACATAGCAGAATTTTACTTCTCATTCTTTTTCTCATATCTCGTCCTCCTAAAAAAAGAAATTGATCCGGCTACAATAAAAATAAACGGCAACAGCAAAAAGAAAATTTCCCGAAAAGATGGTAATTTTTTCTCAATACTGTCATATTCCACTTTTTCATAGGGAACTCGTTCCCCTGTTACAACCAATCTCTGTGTGTTAATCCCATAAGGGGTACAGGTTATTAAGGTACATAAATCCTTTTCCGGTAAAATCTCCAGCAGCTCTGCTTCCTCCGGTTCTACTACTTCTATTTCGGTAATGCGATATGCTAAAGTTTCCCCACACGTACTTATAAAAAAAAGATCCTCTTTTTCCAATTCATCCAGTCTCGTAAACAGCTTGGAATTTGGCAATCCTCTGTGTCCGGTAAGAATACATCTCGTATTATTCCCGCCCACGGGAAGGCTGCTGTCCTGAAAATGTCCCACACCACTTGCTAACACTTCCTCTGACGTTCCGTGATAAATTGGAATATCTACGTTAATTTTCGGAATTTCAATGCTTCCCATTACCCCTGTTCCAGAAAGGTTTAATAGATTTTCATAATTTTCTTCACTTAAAATCCCATTCTGCAAGTCTCCAATGCTTGCTCCCTGCGTCTGAAACAGCATATCGTTGTATTCCGATGCTTTTGCTATGGCATCCTGTATCCGGCTTTTATCTTCTGCTTCCATACTGCTCTGATAAGTAGCGACAGCATCTTTTTGATGCTGCCGCTCTATTATGCTGCTTACCAGAGGATACGATACGAGAAGCAGACCTATGATAAAAATAATCTTATTCCATATCTTTTTTTGCTTCT
>UQVN01000084.1 GCA_900544525.1 uncultured Eubacteriales bacterium | reverse complement strand
AGATATAAATTTTTATCATAACTAGTATCCATTTCTTATCTTCATGAGCTTTTAAATTTTGGAATAGACCTAAATTTTTATGATTTTTTATAATTTTTTTGAACCTTCAAATCTCCTTTTCTTTCCATATAAATTCCTTATTTTTCCTATTCTTCTCTTAAAATATGAATAAAAATTTATTCCTTCAAATCAAAATATGTCGTATTTTTCCCGATGAAAAAAGAAAAATAACCATTGACACTATCACGTTACTATGATAAATTATTTCAAAAGCGAAATACGTTGATAAGGAATAGTAAGAAAAATAAAATCCACAGAGAGCTGTTGGTGGTGCAAAACAGTGAAGATATTTTTCCGAACTCGCCTTTGAGTAGTATGCTGAACTATGTAGTAGGCATCACCGGAACCCTACCGTTATCTTGGGAGGATATAAGGTTTAAAACCCGTATCCATGAGTGCATACAATTTGTATGAAATAGAGTGGTACCGCGTAAGATTTATCTTTCGTCTCTAACTTTTTTGTTGGAGAAGGAAGATTTTTTTTTGCGCAAAGACAACGAGCCATGCGAGAACATTTATGCTCACATATGGCGACCGTCTGTGAATGTGAGAAACTTGCTTTGGAAGTTTCTCATCGTTTGCGCAAAGACAACGAGCATAGTAACAAGCTCTACCTGTTTCTCGTCGTTATTATATTAGATTAGAAAGGATTTCTTATTATGGAAAATTGCAAAAAATATCACAGAATGTATTTTATGCCACCAGAAACTTGTCTTGATTGGGCACAAAAAGAGTATATTGAAAAACCTCCTATTTGGTGCAGTGTTGACTTACGAGATGGAAATCAAGCTTTAATTATCCCTATGAGCCTCGAAGAAAAAGTTGAATTTTTTCAACACCTTGTAAAAATTGGATTTAAAGAAATTGAAGTTGGATTTCCAGCAGCGTCCGAAACCGAATATACATTTTTAAGAACTTTAATTGAACAGGATTTAATCCCTGAAGACGTTACCATCCAAGTTTTAACACAAGCAAGGGAACATATTATAAAAAAGACTTTCGAATCTTTAAAAGGCTGTAAATCTAAAGTGGTTGTTCATCTTTATAATTCTACTTCTGTGGCTCAAAGACAACAGGTGTTCAAAAAATCAGAAGATGAAATCATAAAAATTGCCGAGGACGGCGCTAAATTATTAAAAGAATTGGCAAAAGACGCAGGGGATAATATTTTCTTTGAATACTCTCCTGAAAGCTTTACTGGAACAGAAATGGAATTTGCCCTTCGCATTTGTAACGCTGTCATCGACACTTGGAACCCAAGAGATGATTGGAAAGTTATTATCAATCTTCCTGTTACGGTGGAACACTCTCTGCCTCACGTCTACGCAAGTCAAATTGAATATATGAGCAAACACCTTCATTACCGTGAAAACATCATTTTATCGGTCCATCCACATAACGATCGGGGTTGTGGTGTTGCTGATACTGAATTAGCATTATTAGCAGGTGCTGATCGAGTGGAAGGAACATTATTTGGCAATGGAGAACGTACCGGAAACGTAGACATTATTACATTAGCTTTAAATATGTATACGCATGGTGTGGATCCAAAACTTGATTTTAGCAATATGCCAGAGCTTGTAAATATTTACGAAAAAGTGAGCGGAATGACCGTTTATGAACGCTCTCCTTATTCTGGAAAACTTGTATTTGCAGCTTTTTCTGGATCTCATCAAGATGCCATTGCAAAAGGTATGAACTTTCGAGAAGAACAAAATTGTGAAGACTGGACAGTCCCTTATCTTCCAATTGATCCTCATGACCTTGGCCGTGTTTATGAAGGAGATGTTATCCGCATTAATAGTCAGTCTGGAAAAGGTGGTATCGGCTATATTCTTGAACATAAATATGGCTTTGACCTTCCTGCAAAAATGCGGGAGGATGTGGGATATTACATAAAGAATATTTCCGATCATGAACATAAAGAATTAACAGCAGAAGAAATCTTTACTGCCTTTAAAGATGGTTATATTAATCTCACTACACCAATTGAAATTAAATCAAGTAAATTTACTCATCTCGATACAGGAAAAGTGGAGGCAGAAATTAATATTACAAAAAACGGTATTGAAAAAATCTATCATGGTTGGGGAAATGGGCGTTTAAGCGCTGTTTGCAATGCCATCGAACGTCACAGCAAAGTCATGGAACATTATTCTGTTACCACTTATGAAGAACACGCCTTAGAAACAGGTTCTAATGCGAAAGCTTGCGCTTATGTTGGGGTTCAAGCACCAGATGGAACGATTACTTGGGGTGCTGGTATCCATGATGATATTATTGATGCCTCTGTTCGAGCTTTAATCAGTGCCTTAAATAAAATTGACTTCTAATCTGTTTTATTTTTAGACGTTGAAAATATAAATCTAGTTTCTGACTCACTGTCTTCTCAGAAACGAAGATAGATATTTTGTTCACAGAATATCTATTTTCGTTTCTTTTTTATCTATATTCCCATACATATTATATTTCACTTTCATATCAATTGTTAATTTTATATCATAGTACTGCGAATATGAATTTTATTTTTGTTAATTTCTTCTTTTTCTATTGACTAATCAATCAACCCCTGTTACTCTAATATTTAACATTAACTTTATAAAGGAGCTGCTATGGAAGTGAAAAATAAACTTACAACAACGGAAGTCTATTCCATTATCCGTGAAAACGGAGGAGACACAGAACATCTGCTAAAAATTCTACATGAACTTCAGAATGCATCTGGTCTTAACTATATTGACAAGGAAACAGCGGAAATCGTAGCAAAAGAAGTCGGTCTTCCTGCCACCCGCGTCTATGATATTATTACTTTTTATGCAATGTTAAAAACAAAACCGAAGGCTCGTTTTGTCTTAAAAATATGCAACAGTACCCCTTGCCATTTTTCTCATTCAGAAGAAATCACTCAGATTCTAGAAGAAGAATTAGGTGTAAAAATAGGAGAAACTACAGAAGACGGTATGTTCGCATTCCACTATATTCCATGTGTTGGTGCCTGTGATATTGGCCCTGTTATCAAAGTAAAAGATACTGTTTATGGAAACTTAGATCGCAAAGTCATTCGACAACTTCTTGATGACTTAAGAAGCGGTAAACGAGATCAATAAGAAAGAAAGCGGTGATATTATGACAAAACAAGCATCTGTATTGTTAAAAAACGTCGGGAAGATGAATCCTACTTCTGTATCTGATTTTGTATCCCTTGGCGGTTTTTTAGGAATCAAAAAGGCTATCACAATGGATAAGCCAGCGATTATTGATGAGATTTTAAATGCAAATGTAAAAGGACGTGGCGGTGCAGCTTATCCTGCTGGACGAAAATGGAAAAGTCTTTATCATATTGAAGGCGATCCAAAATATATCGTCTGTAATGCGGACGAAGGAGAACCTGGAACATTTAAAGATCGCGAACTGCTCGCTTACTCTCCACTTAGCGTTATTGAGGGAATGTTAATCGCAGGTTATGTTTTTGATTCTAAACAAGGTTATATTTATATTCGTGGAGAATATCGTACCATTCAAAAAACATTCCAAGAGGCAATTGATCATGCCAAAGAAGCTGGATATTTAGGCAAAAATATTCTTGGTATTGAAGGATTTGACTACGAAATTACAATCGTATCTGGTGGTGGTGCTTATGTTTGTGGAGAAAACTCTGCACTCTTAAACTCCATTGAAGGTAAAACAGGACGTCCTAGAATCAAACCTCCGCATTTAGCAGAAGTTGGTCTTTATGGAAAACCAACACTTGTAAATAACGTAGAAACATTCGCTTGTATTCCCGTTATTTTAGCAGAAGGCAGTGAGACATTTTTAAGCTATGGTACTCCTGAAAGCGGTGGTACAAAATTAGTGTCCATTAGTGGTCACTCTAAAAATCGTGGTGTATTTGAAGTAAACCTTGGCATTCCTCTTCGCGATCTCATTATGGACGAATCTCTTGGTGGTGGAAGTGGAACTGGCAAACCTATTAAATTTTTACATATTGGCGGACAATCTGGCCCTATCGCATTCCCTGAACAATTCGACACTCTTTATTCCTATGAAGATATGGTAAAAGAAGATCTTGCTATCGGTTCTGGGGCTATTGTGGTTATGGATGAAAGCGTCTGTCTTGTAGAATATATTCAAAAAGTATTTGAATTCTTTGTTCATGAATCCTGTGGTAAATGTACTCCTTGCCGTATTGGTACAACTCGTATTTTAGAACTTCTGACAGATTTTGTAGAAGGACGTGCCAAAGAAGGCGATGTAGAACGTCTAGAAATGATGAGCAATCAAGTTTCTGCTTTATCCGCTTGTGGTCTTGGTCAATCTATAAATAAAGCACTCAACTCCTGCTTAAAACATCACAGAGAAGAATTTGAAGCACATATCAATGGAAAACACTGCCCTTCAGGCTCTTGCAAATTTGAACATAACGGGAGGAAATCATAAATGTCAATTCATATCGAAATAAATGGGATTCCATGTGAAGTTGAAAAAGAAACTACTATTTTAACAGCTGCTACTTCTCTTGGAATCGAAATTCCAACTCTTTGCCATATGAAAGAATTAGCTCCAGATGGCTCATGTCGTATGTGTGTTGTAGAAATCGAAGGTGGTCGTAAAAAAGGACTCTTCACTGCTTGTTCTGAACACTGTGCAGAAGGAATGAAAATTTTTACTCACTCAAAAAAAGTAAGAGAAGCAAGACATTTTATTCTTGATCTTCTTATGAGCAATCACAATGAACATTGCTTTTCTTGCCCACAAAATGGCGCTTGTAAATTACAATCTTATTGCTTAGAATACGGCGTTGAACAAACAAGTTTTCATGGAAAACGTGTTCTCCCTAAAAAAGACACATCCAATCCATTTTTTGAATACGATCCAGAGCTTTGTATTATGTGTCGTCGTTGTGCCCGTGTCTGTGAAAAGTTACAAGGACGTAATGTAATCAGTATTGAAGACCGTGGATTTGATACAAAAATGTCTACCATTTATGAATTACCTTGGTCAGAAACTGCTTGCGAATCTTGTGGAAACTGTGTTTCTCACTGTCCTACAGGTGCTCTTTCTGCAAAAGATCATAAAAAATACCGCGAATGGGAGACAAAAAAAGTGCTTACCACTTGTCCACACTGTGGAACCGGCTGCCAATTCTATCTTGTTGTAAAAAATAATCAATTAGTAGGGGTAGAACCTGCCGATGGCCCTGCAAATAAAAATCTATTATGCGTAAAAGGTAAGTTCGGCTCTTATAAGTTTGTAGGTTCTGGTGACCGTTTAACTCATCCACTCATTCGAAAAGATGGCGTTCTCCAAAAAGCAACTTGGGACGAAGCATTAACATTAATCGCCTCCAAATTTAAAGCGATCAAGAAAGAATATGGAAGTGATGCCATTGCTGGTTGTTCTTGTTCTCGTGCTCCAAACGAAGATAACTTCGTTTTCCAAAAAATGATGAGAACTGCTTTTGGTACGAATAACGTAGATAACTGTGCAAGACTTTGCCATTCTGCTACGGTAACAGGACTCGCTAAAACATTAGGTTCTGGTGCTATGACAAATCCAATTTCTGATATTACAACCGATATCGATGTGATTTTATTAGTGGGATCCAATCCAACAGAAGCTCATCCTATTATCGGTACGCAAATCCGTCAAGCAATTCAAAACGGTGCAAAACTCATCGTCGTTGATCCAAGAAAGATTGATTTAGTCGATCAGGCTGAAATTCATCTTCAATTAAAACCAGGAACAAATGTAGCATTTGCAAATGGTATGATGCACATCATTTTAGAAGAAGGATTAGCAGATTATGACTATATTGCAGAACGTACGGAAGGATTCGAAGAAATAAAAGAAATTGTAAAGGATTATACTCCTGAAAAAGTTGCACAAATCTGTCATATTGATCCAGAAGATTTAAGAAAAGCAGCTCGTCTTTATGCCAAAGCAGATCGCGCTCCTATCATTTATTGTCTAGGAGTTACCGAGCACTCCACTGGTACAGAAGGAGTTATGAGTTTATCAAACCTTGCAATGATGGTAGGTAAAATCGGAAAATCTGGCTGTGGTGTTAACCCACTTCGTGGACAAAACAACGTACAAGGAGCTTGTGATATGGGATGTATGCCTACAGACTTCCCTGGATATCAAAAAGTTGCAAATCCTGATGTGATCGATAAATTCCAAAAAGCTTGGAGTATTGAATTAAATAAAAAAGTTGGGTTAACTTCTACTCAAGTATTCCCTGCTATTTTAGATGGCAGTATTCATGGTCTTTATATTTTTGGAGAAGATCCTGTTGTTACCGATCCAGATATCGGTCATATTAAAAAAGCATTAGAAAAAGTTGATTTCTTAGTTGTCCAAGAACTGTTCTTAACAGAAACTGCGGCTTATGCAGACGTTGTTCTTCCTGGGGTTAGCTATGCAGAAAAAGAAGGTACTTTTACAAATACAGAACGTCGTATTCAAAGAGTTCGTAAAGCTGTAGAGCCAGTTGGAGAAGCAAGAAATGACATCGATATTTTCTGTGATGTTATGACTCGCATGGGCTATCCTTGTCATTATGATAGTGCAGCCCAAGTTATGAGTGAAATCGCTTATCTAACTCCTTCCTTTGGTGGTGTGAGTCATGCTCGCTTAGATACTGGGGAATCTTTACAATGGCCATGTCCAACACCAGAACATAAAGGAACTCCAATTCTTCATATTGGAAAATTTTCACGAGGACTTGGTGCCTTCTATCCAGCTGTTTATAAGGAATCCAATGAAATGCCTGATGAAGAATATCCAATTATCCTTTCTACAGGCCGTATGCTCTATCACTATAATGCAGCTGCTATGACATCTCGTACGGAAGGATTAAATGAAATTTGTAATGAGTCCTATATTGAAATGAATGCATTTGATGCAAAACAACTTGGAGTGAAAAATGGAGATAAAGTCTTTGTATCTTCTCGCCGTGGTAAAATTAAAACAACCGCTCGCGTTGGAGATACTGTAGGTGCTAGCGAAGCATTTATGACATTCCACTTCCCAGATGGAAACGTAAATCATATTACAAACGCCGCAACAGATAACTTTGCGATTATTCCAGAATATAAAGTTTGCGCCGTTCGTATTGAAAAAGCATAAAGGGGATAAAACAATGAAACCAATTACAAGCACAACAGCTTTTCGTTATGAACAAACAGAAAAAGAAATTATTGTAAGTCCTATACAAGAAACTATCTTATCGGAATACTCTCTTTCTGTCTTTATTGATGGAGAATTTTATCAAAAGTTTCACTGTATTCCAGAATCATTAGAAGAATTGATCCTTGGCCACTTTTATACAAGTGGAAAGATCAATTCTTTAGAAGATATTATCTCTTGTTCCATCGATAAAGAGAAAGGAATTGCTCATCTCTCTATTCGATGGCAAAATCGGACAATGAAACCTCTTGCTCCTAGTTTTGTCATTCCTGAGCAAATTCTACCGCTATCAAATAAACTGCTTACAACTTCAAAAACATTTGAAGTTACTGGTAATGTTCACAGTGTTATGCTCTGTCGCGGAGAAGAAGTATTATTTTTCAGTGAAGATGTGGATCGATATAACGCTTTTGAAAAAACGGTAGGAAAAGCATTAAAAAACAAAGTTGCTTTTGAAGAAACTTGTATTTACACTACTGGCCGTATTCCTTCTCAAATTGCTACAAGAGCAATTTGGGCAGGAATTCCAACCATAGTTTCTCGCTCAGCTCCAACGAATTTAACATTACAGTTAGCAAAAGACTATAATCTAACAGTAGTTGGATTTGCTAGAGGAAACCGTATGAATTTATATCATCCACTTCCTATGGACTAATCGAATATCATTTATATTTATGGGGGACTTTCATATGAAACAACGTATTGCATCTTTTTTATATTCCATTTTAGCTGGAGTTAGTATCAGTATTGGGGGTATCGTCTTTTTATCATTAGACAATAAAGTAACTGGCGCTATTTTCTTCAGCCTTGGACTCTTTACTGTTTGTACTTTCGGTTTTAACTTATTCACAGGAAAAGTCGGTTATATTTTCGAAAACAAACCTTCTTATTTGCTTTTCTTATTACAAGTATGGGTAGGAAATTTATTAGGTTCTCTCATCACAGGAAACCTCATTCGTCTTACACGCATTAGTTCCATTTCAGAAAAAGCAAAAGTTCTTTGTGATACGAAATTAAATGATTCCTTATTAAGTATTTTTATTTTAGCCGTCTTTTGTAATATTTTAATGTTTGTTGCTGTAGATGGATTTAAAACCAATCAACATGAAATCGGAAAATATATTGGTATCTTTATGGGAGTTATTGTGTTCATTCTTTGCGGTTTTGAACACTGCGTTGCCAATATGTTCTATTTCTCTGTTGCAAACGTATGGAGCGGAAAAACCATTCTATATTTACTTGTTATGACACTGGGAAACGCTTGTGGCGGTGTTCTCATTCCACTTGCAAGACAATTAAAACAATCAGAATAAATAATATAGTGAGAGATAACTAGTTCCTATTTTTTAGAAAGGAAGAGGTAGTCAACAAATTCACTTACTATCCACAACTCATAAATCTTTATAATAGGAGGAAATAATGAAAAGAAAATGTATTGCTATTTTCATATCTATGCTACTTATTTGTTCTACACTGGTAAATAATATTCAAATAACAAAAGCAAACACAAAAGATAACAATACTTTTTATGACTTAAACCAAACAGAAATTGTAAATGCCATGGGGCCAGGTTGGAATTTGGGAAACCAATTAGAAAGTGTCAATAATAGAGTCCCAGAAGAAACGAACTGGGGCAACCCAGTGATTACGGAATCTCTCATTCAATCAGTAAAACAGGCAGGTTTTAAGTCAGTCAGAATTCCTGTATCCTATTTTTCTAAAATTAACGATTGGAACAACTATACAATTGATAGCGCATGGTTAGATCGAATTCAGCAGGTTGTTGATTATTGTATTAATAACGGATTATATGCTGTGATTAATATTCACGGTGATGGCTATCTTTCTATGGATGGTAGCTGGTTGCTTTGTAATGGAGCGGATCAGACTACCATTAAGAAAAAATATGAGCGAGTTTGGGAACAAATTGCTACTAGATTCAAAGACTATGATGAACATCTGTTATTTGAATCTATGAATGAAGAATTTGATGGAACTTACTCCACTCCAAATAGAACCTATTACAACAATATCAATGCCTATAATCAAATTTTTGTGGATACGGTTCGAAAGACAGGCGGTAATAATACAAAACGGTGGTTAATTATTCCAGGTTGGAATACGGATATTGAATATACCGTTGGAGATTACGGTTTTCAATTACCAACCGATAATTACCGCTCCTCTTCTATCTCTAGCCAAGAGCAAAGAATTATGATCTCTGTCCATTATTATTCTCCATGGGACTTTTGTGGAGCTGAAAATGGCTCGATTACACAATGGGGAAACCAAGCAACCGATGGTTCAAAGGTTGCCTCTTATGCAGGCGAAGATTATTTAGTATATCAATTTAATCGCTTAAAAATAACTTTTGTTGATAAAGGTTATCCTATCCTTGTTGGTGAATACGGCTCTATTGATAAATCATTAGATGATTCTTCTAATACTTATTATCGTGCTTATTTTGCAAAAAAAGTTTGTGAGATTAGCAAAGCAAATGGGTGTATTCCAATGTATTGGGACAATGGATATAACGGAAAATATGGCTTTGGATTATTCAATCGTACAACAAAGGAAATCACTCAGCAAACAATTATTACTGCAATTATGCAAGGATATTATTCATAAGAATAAGAAAAAGGATAGGCAACTGCCTATCCTTTTTCTATAAAAACAAGAACTATATTCTGTCTAATTTTCTATTTAGTTTAACTCAATTTCAGCTAATTCTTTTGGAGGAAGTGCTTTTGAAGATGCTTTTACAAACTTCTTAACTTCCATTGTGGCTTTATTGATTGGGATATTTGTACCTGCTCCAGCCACACAACCACCTGGACAACCCATTCCTTCGATTAAGCATCCATCTTTCTTACCAGCTTTTGCAAGCATTAACATCTTCTTACACTCTTCAAGGCCTTCTGCATGTTCAATTAATACATCAACACCTGGATAGTATTCGTTAATACATTGTTCAATGGCATTTGCAACACCACCTGCAACTGCATAACCACGACCTGCACCTGTTGCATCATGAATAGACTCTTCTTTTGTGAATTCTTCAAAGTTAATATTTCTTGCATCAAAAATACTTGCTAACTCTTCAAATGTAATAACGAAGTCTACGTCACTTCTAACAGAGCTTCTCATGGCCTCTAATTTCTTAGATGCACATGGTCCAATAAATACTACGTGAGCCTCTGGATGAATCTGTTTTACAGTTCTCGCTGTTGCAACCATTGGTGTTAAAGCATTAGAAACACTATCGATCATTTCTGGGAAATATTTCTTCGCTAACATAGACCAAGATGGACAACAAGATGTTAATAAGAATGGAAGTTCTCCTGTTGTAACTTTTTCTACATAGTGATGTGCTTCTGTTACTGCTCCAATATCCGCACCAAGTGCTACTTCATATACTTCATTAAATCCAATTTCCATTAAAGCTGCTTTGATCTTTTGGATAGAAGCATTTGGTCCAAACTGACCAACAACCGCTGGTGCAAGTACTGCGATTACTTCTTTTCCTTCTTTCATACAACGAATCAATTGGAAGATCTGTGATTTATCTGCAATTGCTCCAAATGGACAGCTTACCATACACTGACCACAAGATACACATTTATCAATATTGATATGAGCACGTCCTAACGCATCATTTTCAATAGCTTTTACACCACAAGATGCCGCACATGGACGTTCTTGTTTAATAATCGCATTGTATGGACAGGCTAATTTACATTTTCCACATTTGATACATTTTTCTTGATCAATAATGGATTTGCCATTTGGTGCAAAAGAAATTGCATCTTTTGGACATACTTCTTGACAAGGATGTGCTACACAACCACGACACATATCCGTTACGAGAATCATATTCTCGTGACATCCATCACAAGCGGATGGAATTACCTGCATAAGAGGTGGTTCATAATACTTCTCATCAATATTGCTTGCTTCAATTCCACTTGTAATATGAACTGGTTTGTCTTCTGGACGAAGTGACATACCCATTGCTAAACGAACACGTTCAGAGGCAATTGCTCTTTCACGATAAATGCTTTCACGATAAACTGGAACATCTCCTGGTGTAATTTTGTAAGGGATTGCTTCAATTGCATCATTCAGATTTTCAGTATCTGCTTCATATGCAACTTTTGCTACTTCTGTAAAGACTTGTCTTCTTAACTTTCTAACAGGTGTCTCTAAACCTCTCATAGATTTTCCTCCTAAATAATTAGATGATTACTTGCTCATTACTTGATTTTTATGAGAAAATCGCAAAGCTTATTTCTCATAATTGTGATATTTTGTTAAATATATAACAAATAGTTTTTCTCCTTCACCCTTTTCTAAAAAAGAAAACTTATCTGCTAAGATCAGATTCATTCTTGTCCCTTTTGTCCCTTATTTTCTACAAAAGGAACAGAGTTCTGTCCCTCTTGTATACATTATACCAAAAAAATATTCAGTCTGCAACGGACAACTGATGAAATTATTGTTTAAATTAAAGTTCAATTTTTCCGTTTTCTACGTCATTAATGACATAATATGCCTTTTCTTCTT
>UQVN01000083.1 GCA_900544525.1 uncultured Eubacteriales bacterium | reverse complement strand
ACTACTTTTCCATCTTTTTCTTCCCCGAATACAATCGTAATATATTTCATATTTGGTGTTAAATATTTTTCAATACATTTTGTATATTCTTTAGAAGCTAAATTGATAATGCAGTTTGTCTCCTCCTCTAGCACTTTATAAATACAATCGCCCCAAAATTCATAAAGATCTTTTTTCCCTAGCACTTTTGCCTTCGCCTGCATTTCAAGGCGATATGGCGTAATCTTGTCAAAAGGCTTTAATATTCCATAGAAACCAGATAATATTCGAAGATGTTCCTCCATATATTCCCACTGTTTTTTCTCAAAAACAGCTGGTGCCATATATTGGTATTGTATTCCCTCATATGATAATAGTGCAGGTGTTAGGGCTCGTTCCAAATCCATTGTTTGCACTCTTTCATAATTAAGCTGTGCTAATTTATCATTACAAGCCCACAACTTCTTTAACTCTTCGTAGTCTAGCGATTGTAAATAGTTTAAAATCTGTTTTGTCTTCTCTAAAAAAATCGGTGTTGACTGTGCAGGCATTGTATCGGTATCAATATTCATTGTTTTTGCAGGTGATATGATAATTCTCATCGTTTCTTCTCTCCTTTTATTCTCTCTATTTTCTCTTTTGTTCATACCTATTCTTTTTTATAAATTTCATATTTTCTACCCACACTATACCATGTTTCCTCTCTCTTGTCATTGGCCTTCCTATCAACAACCACCCCTTGGCATAAACAACCATGAAAAAATCGCTATAAGAATTTTTTCCTATAGCGATTTTTTCATTCTAATTCCCATCTATTTGGTACTTCATTGGCAACAATCTCTTGTGCCTTTTCCAAATCTTTTTTATTCACATAAATAATATAGAGCACGCGATTTGCAACTATTTTATCGGATACCCAATAAGAAACCCTCTTTTTCTTTAATTCATTTATTAAACTTGTAATTTGCGCAGGATCGCAGGAGTTATAAATGGGCTCTGTTTTGGATAGAAATATCATAACTGTCACCTCTTTTTCTTTTTCACATTAAGAAGAGTGTTCTTTCTATCTTTTTTATTGTTGTTTCTATGATTATCCTTTATGCATATTGATAGAAATTTACTACTTCTTTTCTCTCATTTGTAACAGCTCTCTTCTACTTTGATCCTACTGAAATCCTGACACAAAAGCAATATATTTTTTCTTACAATTCTTTCTTATTTTCGTAGAAAATCGAAAGAAATAACTTTACCCCCTTGTAATCTTGACTGTTCTGCCGCTAATGCACAATAATGACTCTCCACAGAATGTTCTACAGAAGTAATCGCACTTGTCATTTCTTTCTCACCTGAGATGATATCTAAAAATTCCTCTACCATACGACTATCTCCGCCCCCATGCCCTGAAAAATCAGTTGCTAACTTAGCTACGTCAATCACTTCTGTCTCTTTTCCAAACATTGTTACTTTTATTAGTTTTTCTGACATATCTGCAATTATTTCACCTTTTGTTCCCATGAATTTTGCATAACGAGAACCTGTAGCAGTAAAGGCACACATAGTCAAATGAATGGTGGAACCATCGGTCATTTTTAAATTTACAACTTGATGATCCACTACATTATTATCACAATAATAGACACATCTTCCATACGGTCCTGTTTTAATAGCATCACGTATGGTTTCTTCTGTTGGGTGAAGTGTCAATACATCCACTGGCCAGCCAATATTTCCATTTAAAACTCCTGTTTTTTCATTTGTTAAATAGATTTTTTCCGCATCAAATGGGCACTCATCTTTTGCTTTACATCCATCCATACATCGTTTTGTGGCTCCTTCTGGTGCACACTCTTCTTTAAACAAATGAATATCTCCAAAAGAAGAAACACTTTCACAAGTTTTTCCTGTTAACCATAAGTAAAGATCCATATCATGACAACATTTTTGTAAAATCATAGGACTTGTTGTATTGGAGTTTCTCCAATTTCCTCGAACAAAACTATGAGCCTGATGCCAATATCCTACATTTTCAATTGCCATTACCGATACAATATCGCCAATTTTCCCACTGTCAATTACTTCTTTTAATTTCGAATAGAAAGGAGTATACCGAAGAACATGACATACAACAACGGTTCTTCTATATTCTTTGGCCACTTTTACAATTTCACGACATTCAGAAAGATTGGGAGAAATTGGCTTTTCTAACAAAAGATCATATCCTTTTTTTAATGCTAAAATTGCCTGACTCACATGCTGTTGATCTTGTGTTGTAATAAACATAACATCTGCTAATTTTTCTTGACTTAGCATCTCTTCTGCACTTGAAAAGCAAAATCGTTGTTCTACCTCATATTCTTTTGCAACTTCTTTTACTTTTTCTTCATCAATATCTGCAATTGCAACAATTTTCATTTTATTAGGAATCCTTTTTTGCACTTTTGCATAAGTATCCTTTCCTCTACTTCCTAGTCCTGCAATTGCCACTGTCAACTGTTTGCTCATAATTTTGTCCCCTTCCTTACATTCAATATTTTTTATTTTAAGCCATTCTTCTTTGGAATACAAGATAATCTCTTCTATTTTAAGCCATTCTTTTCTTTGTATGAAAACGATTAAAATAAATAGGATTTCTTATAGAAATTTCTTGTACATAGAAAAAGACTGCCGTAAAAAGCATCTGTCATCTCTACCCCCTTGCTTTTTACGACAGTCAATTAATTGAAAAATCGGAAAACGTCTTTTTTATTATTTCCTTACTATAACAGATACTCCATCTGGAATTACTGTGATTGGTTCCTTCTCTCTACCTAAATAAGCATCTGCTTTTTCAATGGCTTCTTCCACTGTTTTTGCATAATCCATCTGCATATTTTTCACCATTTCTTCTGGAGCATTTGTTACGAGTATTACCCGATACTTCATCAAAATTCGGCATAAAATTTGCGCCTCCCATTGATCTGGCATTGTATCTTTCATCGGTGTATCCAAAAATCTCTTCATAATTGTTTTCGTATCTTCTCCACTTGCAAACGTATCATAAAGAGATTGACCTCCATGTCCATCACAGCAGTCCGATGCAATAATAATTACGCCACCTTCCTTACAAGTAGCCTCTGCTGCTGTCATACTCTTAACAGACTGATAGATATTTTGATCCAAAGGATATCCTCCATTTGTGGAAATGACAATATTCGCTGGAACAGCTTTTACACTCGAAAGCTTATCTACAAACTTACAACCTTCTCTATGTGCCTCATTAAAATGCCCTGCATAAGCCGCAATTACCTTCTTATCCGCATCTAATACAACATTAATAATAAAGGCTAAATTTGCCTTTTCTGCTGCATAAACCATATCTTTATGAATTGGATTTCCATCTAAAATTCCCGTCCTCGCATAAGGGCTATCAATAAATGCAGAACAATGATTTTCCATAACTGTAATCGCACTAGCAACACCAGGAAGTACGCTCTTTCTACCACCTGAAAATCCTGCAAAGAAATGTGGTTCAATAAATCCTTCGGCAATTAATAAATCCGCTTCTGCTGCCACTTTATTGATTAAAAGTTTCCCTCCTGAAGGAAGTGTTCCAAGTTCCACCATATCTTCATAATCATGGCTTTTATGTACAATAAAATGAACATCACTTCGGTTGACAAATTCTTCTCCAAACTTATAAATCAACTCTTCTCTTGTTGTTGGACGGTGAAATCCTGTGGCAATTAAAATCGTAAGTTCTGCTTTTGGATTTCCCGCTTTAATTTCCTCCATAATCGCTGGTGCAAACACACGACTTGGCACAGGTCTTGTATGATCACTTGCGATCATAACAATATTTTCCTTTCCTTTTACCAACTCTCTTAACTTCTTAGAATGAATTGGATGGTCCATCGCTTCTTTGACTAGCTCTACTTCTGACTTCTCTGGCTGATAGTCATGCGCTTTTGAAACAAGAACCCCAGCAAGCCTTTCATCCGGAACTGTAACTGTTAACTGTTCTCTACCAAATGGAAGTTTTATTGTTGCCATCTTTTTTCCTCCTTAATCATACATTTTTTGCTACTACTAAATGACCCATTGTTATAAAAAAACACTATAACCTTCCCAATTTTTTATTCTTCTCTATCTGTTTATCTTTTTTCCCCATGTTAATTGGTACTACCATTATAGTTAGTTTTATTATAAATCCATTTCCTATAATTGTCAAACTCGCTTTGCCCCCCTCGAGCAGTTTGCGAAGCAAAATATTAGAAAACGTTTCACCATTTTCTAACATTCGCAAGCAGTCGTTATAAACTCATGCCAGCATGGTTTCTGACTCATTGCCTTCCCATAAACGTAAAATAGAAAAAGCCCAAGAAAAACCTTTCTTTTACTGTTTTTCTTGGACTTCTTTCCCCTGTTATCTTTTTATTTTTCTTCCTTTGCACGCCATGTTGTAAAATCCCAAGGTCTTTTCTTAATAAGAAGACGATCGTATGGAATAAAAATGGAAATAATAGCAAACACCGCTAATAACATCTGATACCAAAGCAACGGAATCAGATCAAGAGGTGATACTTTAAGGCTCGTTCCTGCTGTTAAACTAATAGCCAATAAAATCTGTGCTCCATAGGGAATGAGACCTTGAAAAACACAAGCCCAAATATCTAATAAAGAAGCACTTTTTCTTGGATCCACTTGATAACTTTCACAAAGTTCCTTTGCAATAGGCCCTGTAATAATGATAGCGATCGTATTATTGGCAATGGCACAATCTGCCAGAGAAGCAATGGCTGCAATTCCCACTTCTGCTGATCGCTCTCCTCGAATTAACTTTTTGATTTTTTCAATCAACCATTCTAAACCACCATTTTTTGTTACCATGTAGGCAAGCCCGCCTGCAAATAGTGACAAAAGAAAAATTTCAGTCATACTAGTAAACCCATTATAAACACCTTGTGCCCAAGTTAAAATATTTAAATCTCCATAAAAAATTCCAATCACACCTGCCACTACAATTCCAAGACCTAATGTTATAAAAACATTAAATCCAATAATTGCAAGCACTAATACGATAACATACGGAATCATTTTCACTACTTGAAAATCTAAACTCTCAACTGGGATTACCACTTCTGGTTTTCCAAAAATTAGCAATAATAAAAAGGTAAGAACTGCAGGTGGAATGGCAATTGATAAATTCACTTTGAATTTATCACTCATCTCAACTCCCTGTGTTCTCGTTGCAGCAATAGTCGTATCGGAAATCATAGATAGATTATCTCCAAACATAGCTCCGCCTACAATGGCCGCAATGACTAATGCCCCATTTAATCCTGCTTTTTCTGAAATAGCAACAGCAATCACTCCAATGGCACTAATCGTTCCCATAGAACTTCCTGTGGCAACTGCAATAAAGGCTGCCATGACAAATAGACCCGCTGGAATATATTGTGGTGGGATAATAGACAGCCCTAAATTAACGACGCTATCCACACCTCCCATATCACTGGCAACTCTTGCAAAAGCCCCTGCAAAGAGATAAATGAAACACATAGTCAATACATTTTCATCTCCACAACCTTTTGCAAACAAAGAAAACTTTTCTTCCATTGTTCCTTTAAATAGAAAAAAAGCTACTACAATTCCAATGACAATGGCAACTGGTGATGGAAATTGATAAAATGCCATATCAACTCCTTTTATTTGTAAGGTAATCCCTGCACCTAAATAAATGGCAATAAACACAATCAATGGTATTAATGCACTTGCGCGTGCCTTTATTTTTTGTTCCTTCATAAATTCCTCCTTCGTTTTACACTTTCCTTCTCTATTCTATCACGAATTCGTACTTACGCACGACTCACTCCTTGGTCACTATTCGTAATCGCCATTGGCCGCTCGCGATGAATCGGCTTCGCCTGCTCCCGCTCGCTAACGCTCATTATATCACAATCTGCTTTTCCTATTAAGAAGAACTTGCACTTTTCCTCCTATTTTTGTACACTTAAAGCATATCGTATTCTTAAAAAGGGGGAGATTTTTTGACATTAGCTCATCTATGCGAGGACATTTGCTATCACAGTTCTTTTCAACTAAAACAAACCGATCCTATCAGTTCTCGTCTTATGTGTCCAGAATATTCTAAGTTTTCCACAGAAACTAAGACATATCCTTATCCACATCAAGAACCAGTCTTTGCACTTTGTTGGATTTTAAGTACTGACAATAAATTATTTGCTACTTTAAAACCATCTGAAATGGATTTTTCTTATTGTACTACATTTCCTAACACACAAAAAACCCAACTCCATACTCATGATTACCTTGAACTAGCCTATATTGTATCAGGAGAATTTTCTCAAAAAATTCTTGGTAAGACTATTACTTTTCATCAAGGAGAACTTTGTTTCATTGATAAAAATTGTGCCCATCAAGACTGTTTTTTACCAACCTCTGCTACTATTTTATTTTTTGGCATTTCTAATTCTGTATTTCATGATATTATGACAAGCCATGTTGCAGAGGAAAAAATAACAAAATTTTTAAACTCTGCACTGTTAAAACAAAAAGATTTACAACAATATTTACACTTTAAGCCTCATAAGGATGCTAGCAATCTTCTTGAAGAAACTTTAAAAACGCTTTTATTAGAATTAATTCATCATGATGAAGCCTCTCCTCATATATGCAAAGGGCTTCTCATGCGAATCTTTCGAATTTTAAGCATAGACTATGATTTTTCTCTATCAAAAGAATTAAAAAAGGAAATGAACTGGTTACTCTTTGAAGAAATCACCTCTTACATTAAAGAGCATTATCAAAATATTACCATACAACAGCTTACAAAACAATTTCATTTTCAAGAAGATTACTTTAATCGCCTTATTAAATCAAAAGTTGGAGTCACTTACACCGAATATGTCCAAGATTTACGCCTAAAAATGGCAGAACAACTTTTACTGGAAACAAACTTATCCATTGATGAAATTTCAGAAGAAATCGGCTATCAAAACAAAGGATATTTTTATAAAATATTTATGGAACGCTATCATATTACCCCTGCCCAATTTCGAAAAAAGGAGCTTCATTCTTAACGCTCAAAAAAGGACTCTCTCTTAATTGAGAAAGTCCTTTTTTATCATAAGAAAACGAAACTTTAAACTGCTTGTATTTTTTATTTCCAATATCACTATTGGAACTTTGTGTGTAGTATGCCAAATAGCTATGAGAAACTTTCTCTCTCATAGAAAACAAGCATTCCTTCGTTCTTATTTACCAAATACTGCTTCATAATCCGCTTGGAATTTTTTAATTCCTTGTTCTGTCAATGGATGCTTTGTCATCTGCTCGATCACCTTGTACGGAACCGTTGCAATATCCGCTCCTGCCTTTGCACAATCGATGACATGAATTGGATTTCTTACACTAGCGGAAATAATCTCTGTTTCAATGCCATGGATTCCAAAAATTTCTGTAATACTTTCAATTAATTCGATTCCCGAAGTAGAAATATCATCCAAACGCCCTAAAAATGGAGATACATAAGTAGCCCCTGCTCTTGCTGCTAGCAATGCTTGAGCTGCTGTAAAAATAAGAGTAACATTTGTTTTAATTCCTTCTGCTGAAAGAACTTTTACCGCCTTTAATCCTTCCAATGTCATCGGAATTTTTACAACCATATTGGGATGAATGTTTGCAATTTCTCTTCCTTCTGCAATCATTCCTTCTGCATCAACGGTTGTAGCTTTTACCTCTCCACTAATTGGCCCATCTACAATGGATGCTATCTCTTTTATCACTTCATTAAAATCTCTTCCTTCTTTTGCGATTAAAGATGGATTCGTCGTAACTCCACAGATGACACCCATATCATTTGCCTTTTTAATATCTTCTACATTGGCTGTATCAATAAAAAATTTCATGTTTTCCTCCATTCTTGCTTTTCCATGACTTTTCTATGATTTTTTATTTCAAATTTTCATACGTCTTTCTTGGCTATCAGACATATTTTAATTTGAATTTCTTTTCTACATATGGCTTATTTTTGTCCATAATAGGCATTTTTTCCATGCTTTCTTTGATAATGTTTATCTTGTAACTCTTGAGGGGCTGGCTGTACTGCTCCATTAATCTTTTCACACCGAGCCGCCATTTTCGCAACCTCTTCTAATACAACGGCATTATGAACTGCCTCATGGCCATCTTTTCCCCATGTAAATGGTCCATGATTTTTGCAAAGTACCGCAGGCATTGCCTCATAATCTCTATCTTTAAATGTATCGACAATTAATAATCCCGTGTTCTTTTCATAATTTTCTTCGATTTCTTCTTTTGTTAAACACCGAGCACAAGGAATTTCTCCATACATATAATCGGCATGGGTTGTTCCATAACAAGGGATTGCTCTACCTGCTTGCGCCCAACTGGTTGCCCAAGGCGAATGGGTATGCACGATCCCACCAATGTTTGGAAATGCCTTATATAATTCGATATGGGTTGCTGTGTCCGAAGAAGGATTGTATCTTCCTTCGATTTTATTTCCATCTAAATCAACAATTACCATATCTTCTGGCGTCAATTTATCATAGTCTACCCCACTTGGTTTGATGGCAAAATATCCAGTTTCTCGATCGATTTCACTAACATTTCCCCATGTAAACGTCACAAGACCATACTTTGGTAACAGCATATTTGCTTCATATACCCGTTTTTTTAACTCTTCTAACATCTTTTACCTCTTATTATTCTCTTATATTGTTTTCTTTCATCACTTTTCACATTTTATAACTCCCAAGTAAACGCTTCTACCGCTGCTTTTTCAATTGCAAGACCAGCTTTATATCGTTCAATAAAAATATCAAATCCTTCGATATCTTCTGGGACTGGCTCAATACAAATACCTTCTTGTCCTTTAAATACTTTTTCTTCTAAATAAGAATCGAGGGTTTCTCCTTCTTCTTTTTGAAGCATATAGCTTGCTAATACTGCAATGCCCCACGCTCCACCTTCTCCTGCTGTTTCCATAACCCAAACAGGAGCGGAAAAAGCAGCTGCCATTATTTGTTGTCCTACTCTCTTTGTTTTAAACAAGCCACCATGACCTAGCATTTTATCAAGGGCAACCCCTTCTTCTTTAAATAAAATATCAAGTCCTATTTTCAATGCTCCAAGAGCTGTAAATAAATGGCTTCTCATAAAGTTAGCCAAATTGAATTTACTATTTGCAGAACGAACGAATAAAGGCCTTCCTTCTTCAAACGCTGTAATGCTCTCTCCTGAAAAATATCCATAAGAAAGCAATCCACCACAGTCAGAATCTCCCTCTAACGCTTGCTTATAAAGGATTTCATACAACGCATTCTTATCCATCTTCATACCGCTTACATCTGCAAATTCTTCAAACAAATTAACCCATGCATTTAAATCCGATGTACAGTTATTGGCATGAACCATTGCCACAGGATCACCCGCTGGTGTCGTTACCATATCAATTTCGGTATGTACTTTTTTTAACGCTTTTTCAAGCACGATCATGGCAAAAACAGACGTTCCTGCTGATACATTTCCTGTTCTCTTTGCCACACTATTGGTAGCAACCATACCCGTTCCTGCATCACCCTCTGGAGGACAAAGTAACGAACCTTCTTGTAAATTTCCAGATGGATCAAGAAGTTTTGCTCCTTCTTTTGTTAAAACTCCTGCCTCTTCTCCTGCTACCATAACCGTCGGAAGAATATCCATTAATTTCCAAGTGAATTGTTTTTCTTTCACTAACTCATCAAACTGCTCTATCATTCCTTTATGATAAGTCTTCGTGTCAGAATCAATCGGAAACATTCCAGATGCCTCTCCAACTCCTAATACTCGTTTTCCTGTCAATTTCCAATGGATAAATCCTGCCAATGTTGTTAAATAGTCGATCTCTTTTACATGAGATTCTTCATTTAAAATCGCCTGATATAAGTGGGCAATACTCCAACGCTCTGGAATATTAAACTGAAAGAGCTTTGTTAAGCTCTTTGCCGCTTCTCCCGTCGTTGTATTTCTCCATGTTCGAAATGGAACGAGAAGCTCTCCTTCTTTATTAAACGCCATATATCCATGCATCATAGCGCTAAATCCGATGGCACCAATCTTTTCAATTGTAACCCCATAGACTTCTTTTACATTCTCAGCCATTTTTTGATAGCTATCTTGTAAGCCTTTAAAAATATCTTCTAATGCATATGTCCAGTTACCATCTACAAATTGATTTTCCCATTCATGGTTTCCGGATGCTAATACTTTCTTGTCCCCTCCAACCAACACCGCCTTAATTCGAGTGGAACCAAGTTCAATTCCAAGCATACAATTTCCGCTTGCAATCGCTTCTGCTCTTCTTTGTTTTCCTTCCATTCCTTCTTCTCCTTATTCCAATACTCTTTCCTACATTTCTTAACGATTTAACATATAATAAAGAGAATTCCATTTTAATTCATTCTTAAGATTTTTAATGGTTGTGTTGCTATCAATATAAACCGTTTCAATGCCCATAGCATCTGCCCAGTCTCCCATTTGTTCTGCTGTTAAATCATAAGTAAAGGCTGTATGATGAGCTCCACCCGCTAAGATCCAGCTTTCTGCTCCCACTTCAAAGTTTGGCTTTGGTGTCCAAAAAGCAGTGGCCACTGGTAATTTTGGCATTGGTTTTTCTACCTTTTTGCAGTCCACTTCATTAATAATCAAACGGAAATGATTTCCCATGTCAATTAAAGAAGTTGCAATAGCAGAACCTGTTTTTGATGTAAATACTAAACGAGCCGGATCTTCTCTATCACCCATAGATAATGGATTTACTTTAATTCCAATTTCACCTTCTGAAATGGTTGGGCACACTTCTAACATATGGGATTGTAAAATTCCTTCTTTTCCTGTCACTAAATTATATGTGTAATCTTCCATAAAAGAAGTTCCTTTTGCATCTTTCATTCCAGCCGTCATCACTTTCATTAAACGAACCATAGCAGCCGTTTTCCAATCTCCTTCTGCTCCAAATCCATATCCTTTTTCCATTAATCTTTGAATGGCAAGCCCTGGAAGTTGTTTTAAAGCTCCTAAATCTCCAAAATGGGTTACAATTGCATGATAATTTTTTTCTGTTAAAAACTTTTCAAATCCAAGTTCTATCTGTGCTTGAACTGCTACATGATTGCGGAACTCTTTTTCATCTCTACCTTCTAGTAAAATATTGTATTTACTATAATACTCTTCTACTAAGGCATCGACATCTCCTTGTTTTACTTCTTCCACATATTCTACGATTTCATTCACTGGATAAGCATCCACTTCCCAACCAAATTTAATTTGTGCTTCTACCTTATTTCCTTCTGTTACTGCCACATTTCGCATATTATCAGCAACACGTGCCACACGGATTTTTCTACTTTCCACAATACCAATGGCTGTACGCATCCAACTAGCAATTCTTTTTTGTACTTCTTCTTTGCTCCAATGTCCTACAACGACTTTGCGTTCCATTCCCATTCTTGTAACAATATGACCGTATTCTCTATCCCCATGAGCGGATTGATTTTCATTCATAAAATCCATATCGATGGTATCATATGGAATTTCTTCATTAAACTGTGTATGTAAATGTAATAAAGGTTTTCGATATTCTTGTAACCCAAAAATCCAAGATTTTGCTGGGGAGAATGTATGCATCCATGTAATCACACCTGCACAGTCTTCGGCTTCATTTGCCTCTTGGAATAATCGACGAATCGAACCGCTATCCAGTAAGGTTGGTTTCCAAACAATTTCAAATGGTAAATTGTTTGAGTTATTTAAATTGTCTACAATGATTTTGGAATGTTCTGCTACTTTTTTTAAACACTCATCTCCATAGAGATCTTGAGAACCTGTTGCAAACCAAAATTTATATGTTTTTATTTTATTCATAAAAGCCTCCATTTCTAACCTTTGTATGTTTTGACTATTTTTGTTCTATATAATTAATTTT
>UQVN01000082.1 GCA_900544525.1 uncultured Eubacteriales bacterium | reverse complement strand
TAATAAACGATGAAACTTTCTCTTACTCTTCTATTTTTTTATAATATAATCTATTTTCTTTTAGAAAAGTCTTGCACAAAAATAGATTATATTATTGTCTTTGCAGAAAAGAACCACATTGGTGAATAAATTTACCGATGTGGTTCTTTTTTTGCTTCTCATCGTTACATGAAGACAAGGAGTTAGCAACTACGCTTGCTAACTAACAAAAAATTTAATTTTAGGAGGTTATTTTATGAAAACAATGACTGGCACTACCTTATTATCACTAGAAGAAACATCGGAATTTCTTTCTCACATTGGAGAAAAAATCTCCTTACATGGAAGTGTATATAAAATACGAAAGATGAGTGGATTTTCTTTTCTCCTTCTTAGAACAAAAGATTCTATTATCCAATGCATCTATGAACCGACCAAATGTGACTTTGATCTTCATGCAGTAAAAGAAGAAAGCTGTGTTGTGATAACTGCTGAGATTGTAGCTGAGCCACGCTCAAAAACAGGCTGGGAACTTCATTTATTTTCTTTAGAAGTGCTTTCAGAACCGATGGAAGAACTTCCTATTGTGATCAATCAAAAAAACGTAGCTACTTCTCTTGATACCCTTCTTGACTTTCGACAACTTACCTTAAGAAATGAACGGGAGCGGACTATTTTTAAAATACAAGAAGGAATTGTAAAAGCCTTTCGCCTTTTCTTAACAGAACAAAAATTTACAGAAGTTCATACTCCTAAAATTGTATCCCAAGGAGCCGAAGGCGGTGCTAATATTTTTCGTTTGGATTATTTTGGGAATCCTACTTATTTGACACAAAGCCCACAATTTTATAAACAAATGCTTGTTGGTGTTTACGAACGAGTCTTTGAAATTGCTCCTGTTTTCCGCGCAGAAAAGCATGATACTTCTCGTCATTTAAATGAATATGTCAGTGTGGACTTTGAAATGGGATATTTAAATAGCTTTGAAGAATTGATGGAAATGGAAACTGCTATGCTCCGTTTTACCATCCATTATTTAAAAGAATATTACGCAAAGGAACTTGCCTTATTAAATACAAACCTACCAGAAATAACAGAAATTCCTGTCCTTAAATTTAAAGAAGCAAAAGAAATCATTGCTAAGGAATACCAAAGGGAGATCAAAGATTTTGAAGACTTTGAACCAGAAGAAGAAAAACTATTAAGCCAATGGATTCAAACAAAAACGGCCTCTGACTTTGTGTTTGTCACCCACTATCCAACGAAAAAACGTCCATTTTATGCGAAAGAAGATAGAACTTGTCCAGAAGAAACTTTAAGTTTTGACTTATTTTTCCGTGGAATTGAAATTACAACAGGCGGTCAAAGAATCCATGATTATGAAGAACAAGTGGCTAAAATGAAACAGAGAAATATGGATATTTCTTGTTTTGAGAGCTATTTAAACGCACATAAATATGGCCTACCTCCTCATGGTGGGCTTGGACTTGGATTAGAACGCTTTACGGCCAAACTATTAGGATATGAGAATGTTCGCTATGCTACGTTATTTCCTAGAGATATTCATCGAGTAACTCCTTAATGTTAGAGCATACTCTTGACTTACAATAACTTGTTCATGTTAAAATGACTGATTGGTTTTATGAAAAGATAAAAAGCCCTTTCTAAATGGTTTTAAAAACTCCCCATTTAGAAAGGACTTCTCTTCATTCTTTTATTTTAATACTTGTAGGGCGTAATCTACATAGAGATTACAAGATAATAACAATCCTTCTTCATCAATATCGAATAATCCGTGGTGATGAGCAGACGCTGTATTTGGCTTTTCCTTATTTCTCGTTCCTACAAAGGCATACATTCCTTTTGTCTCTTGTAAAAAGTCTGCAAAATCATCTGCTCCTAACATTTTTTCGAAATTAGAAATAATGTTTTTCTCTTCAATCACTTGTTTTGCTACTTCTGTTACCTCTTCTACTGCCTCTTCATCGTTAATTAATGGATTGGCAAATCCTTGAAACTCTACCTCTGCCTCAGCACCATAAAGCTCTGCTGTTTGTTTTGCAATTGTTTTTACACGTTCATTGGTGAACTCACGAACTGCCTTAGAAAAACTTCTCGTTGTTCCTTCGATTTCTGCGTGTTCTGCTACAATATTATATTGGGTTCCTGCTCGTAATACGCCAACCCCTACCACAACAGTTTCTAATGGATCCGTATTTCTAGCAACGATAGACTGTAATGCTACCACAATTTGAGATGCCACATAAACGGCATCGATTCCTAACTGTGGTGTAGACACATGAGCGCCTTTTCCCCTTACTTTAATCTTAAAATAATCACAGCTAGCATTTTGTGGACCAGCGGTAAGGGAAACCGTCCCACTATCCAATTTACTGGATACATGAGCACCAAATACTCTTGTAGCCCCTTCCATCAACCCTTCTTTTACAAAGATTCTTGCTCCTTGTCCGATTTCTTCTGCCTGTTGGAAAAATAAACGCACTTGTCCACCAAAGTCTTGCTCTTTTTCTTTTAAAATTTTAGCCGCTCCAAGCAACGTAGCAATATGAGCGTCATGTCCACAAGCATGGCAAACGCCTTCTTCTTTGGAACAATAAGAAACCTCTTTTAAATCTTCCATGGCAAGGGCATCAATATCCGCTCTTAACACCATCACTTTATCTTTTCCATCGTTTCCTTTTCCATCGATCCAGCCATATACACCTGTTTCTCCAACTCTTCTATGAGGAATCCCCATTTCGTCCAGTTCTTCTTCAATCTTCTTACAAGTATTATATTCTTTTAAACTTATTTCTGGATGAGCGTGAAAATAACGTCTCATTTCCGTAATATAATCTCTATTTTTCACTACATAATCTTTTAAACCCATAACGCTTATTACCACCTTTCTATACGAAAAGAAATTTTACCATACACAAAGAAATGCTCCATGATACATCTCTTCCACTGTCTTTTTCACTTCGTCTGTATGGTAGGCATCTACAATTTTTTTATAAATTTCATTATCTTTATCTTCACTTCTTGCTACAATAACATTGACTAAACTTTCCACTGCTTCATTATTTTCTGGATTCACATCTTCTGTAAAAATAGAATCTTTTGTTGGATCAAGTCCTGCTGTAAATGCATTTCCACCATTGATAACCGCTGCTGTACAGTCTGGAAGAAGTTTTGCAAGTGTTGCTGACTCAGCTTCTTTGATTTCAATTTTTACATTATATTTTGTAATATCCGCTTTTGTTGGAACATACCCTTTTTCTGGATCACATTCGATAAGACCCGCTGCTTCTAATAATTTTAACGCACGTCCACCATTTGTTAAATCGCTTGGAATCGCAATAATATCACCATCTTTAATTTCCTCTACGGAAGAAACTTTATCTTTATTATTATAGATGGATAATGGTGCAATCACGGTATCCCCAATGGATTCTAACTTATATCCTTTTTGTTTGATATCATTTTCTAAAAATGCTTTATGCTGAAACGCATTTAAATCAATTTCTCCATCATTTAAAGCACGGTTTGGTATTGCGTAATCAGAAAATTTTACAAGCTCTACTTTAATCTTATCTTTTTCTAATAACTGATTAATGGTATCCCACTGTTCGTTATATTCTCCAACTACCCCTACTTTTACAGTTGTTACGCCGTCTTTATCCACATTAGATTTGTTTCCACCACATCCTGCTAATACAGATACTGCTAAAATACTCGTTGCTACAATTGCGAATGATTTTTTCCATATTTTTCTCATATTTTTTCTCCTCTTTCTATCACTAATTTTTTATTATTAATGGGTTGTCTTCTTCACAATAATGTTTCCAATCAACTGGAAAACACTAATAATAATTAAAATTAAAAGTACCGTAATCCAGATCATATCTTGATATCCTAATTGATATCCATAGCGAATTGCGAAATCGCCAAGTCCACCAGCACCAATGGCTCCTGCGATGGCTGTTAATCCAATTAAACTTACAAACGTAATCATCGTAACACGAGTAATTCCTGGAATACTCTCTTTTAAATAAACATGAAATACGATTTCCACTGGTGAAAATCCCATGGCTTCACTTGCTTCAATTAATCCTTTATCTACATCCGCAAGAACAGATTCGATTTGTCTTGCAAAAAATGGTACAGTCCCAACAATCAGTGGCACACAAGCACCTGTTACTCCTAACGCTGTTCCAACGATTGCACGGCTTACAGGAATTAAAAGTACCATCAATATAATAAATGGAATGGAACGTAAAATATCAATTATTTTATCAAGAATTGTGTAAATTACAGTATTTTGAAAAATACCGCCTTTTCTTGTTACAATTAAAACGACTCCAAAGCAAATGCCGATAATAAATGCCACGACACCAGAAATCAGGCTCATCTGCAATGTTTGAACCATGCATTGTAATAACTCTGAGCCAAGAGTTTCTAAATGGGGAGCGATGGAATAAATAAAACTCATTCTTTGATTACCTCCATTTCCACGCCAATGGAATCAATATAAGCAATGGCGTTTTCTAAATTTTCTTTTTCTCCATTTAGTGCAACAACTAATTTTCCAAGAGGTTTTCCTTTTAAGAAATCAATGTTCCCATAAAGAATGTTCGCCTCTACATCGTATTGTTTTGCTAAATAAGAAATTAACGCATGACCTGCATTTTCCCCAGAATAAGTGAGTAAAATCATTTTACTTCCATGGGTCAACTGAAGAAGTTCATTTCCCTCTTCGATTAATTCATGTACTTTTCCTAAATTGCTGGCGGTATCGATAAACTGCTTTGTCATCTCCTCTTTTGGTCTTGCAAAGACTTCTACTGTATCTCCTGCTTCTACAACAACTCCATGTTCCATAATGGCCACACGATCACAGATATCTTTTACAACTGCCATTTCATGAGTAATTAATACAATCGTGATATTTAATTCTTCATTTACCTTTTTTAATAGTTTTAAAATAGATTGAGTTGTCTGTGGATCTAAGGCACTGGTTGCCTCATCGCATAAAAGAACATCAGGATCATTGGCTAATGCTCTTGCGATAGCTACTCTTTGTTTTTGCCCTCCAGATAACTGGGAAGGATATGCATCTTTTTTATCTGCTAAATCAACTAATTGTAATAACGATAAAATCTTTTTATCCTTTTCTTCTTTTGACAATCCACTCTTTTTTAGCGGAAATGCAACATTTTGGTATACAGTTCTAGAGCGCATTAAATTAAAATGCTGAAAAATCATTCCAATTTTTCTTCTCACATCTCGTAACTCTTTTTCCTTTAACTCCATTAGATTTTGTCCATCTACAATTACTTTTCCTTCGGTTGGACGCTCTAATAAATTAATACATCGAACAAGTGTTGACTTCCCTGCTCCTGAGAATCCGATGATTCCAAAGATTTCACCATCTTTAATTTCTAGATTCACATCTTTTACCGCAGTTACAACGCCTGCTTTTGTATGAAATGTCTTACTTACATTTTGTAACTGAATCATAGTTTCCTCCTCTTCTTTCGCGAGCTATGTATCATTTGCGCGTAGTGCTTTTTTATATGATAGGAAATGAAATTTCCTAATCATATAAAAAAACCTCCGTCCTAATACTGTAAGTCAATATTAGGACGAAGGTCATAAACTTCTTCGCGGTACCACCTAACTTCGCTTGATGTTCACACATCAAAGCCTCATGAAGTACGTCAAAAACGATGAAAGACACGTTTCCGATTATACTCTATCGCTATAACGGGCGCTCCCGTCATGTTCTACTCACCCTTTCAAACATGAGGCTCTAAGACCATCTTCATAAACTTCTCTTTGTTCCCTTCCACCTTTTAGGAACTCTCTGTGAAAGTATCCGTTTACTACTCTTCTTTTCATTGCCTTTTTCTATGTCTAGCTATTGATTTATTTTATTTTAAAAGTCAGATCTTGTCAAGGAATTTTTTTATTATTTTTCCTTTTCTTGTGGTATAAGGTGGATATCTTAATGGAACATCAAACCAAGAACTAGATTCTAAAATTCCTTTCTCACGGGTAAAGGCTTCATAACTATATTTCCCATGATAATTTCCCATTCCACTATTTCCAACCCCTCCAAAAGGCAATCTTTCCCCAGCAATATGCAGAATCGTATCATTGATACAACCTCCTCCATAAGAAAGTTGTTTCATCTGTTTTCGCCCTTCCTTTTGATCTCCTGTAAAAAGATAAAGCGCCAATGGCTTTTCTCTTTTTTCTACAAACTCTTTTGCCTCTTCCAAAGATTTCACCGATAAAATAGGAAGAATTGGGCCAAAGATCTCTTCTTTCATGACCGCCATCTCTTCTGTTGCATCTTCAATAATGGTCGGTGCAATTTGTAATGTTTCTTCATTACATACTGGGTTTTTATTGGCATCTTTTAATAAGGCTAACAAACGATTATAGTGTCCTACATTAATGATAGCAGAATACGTCTTTGACTGTAACGGATCGTTTCCATAAAATTTCTTTATATATTGCTTTATTTTACCAACCAACTCCTCCTTTACCTCTTCTTCTACAAGGACATAGTCAGGTGCCACACAAGTTTGTCCACTATTTAAAAATTTTCCAAATACAATTCGCTTGGCTGTTAAAGATATGTTAGCAGTTTTTGTTACAATACAAGGACTCTTTCCACCCAACTCCAAAATTGTTGGAGTTAAATGTTCTGCAGATTCTTTTAATACAATTTTACCAACTCTCTCTCCACCTGTATAAAAGATAAAATCAAAGCGTTGTTTTAACAACTGCTGGCTTACTTTCACATCCCCTTCGATCACACAAATATAATGTTCCAAAAACACGCTTTCTATCAATTTTTTTAACACCTTTGATGTATGAGGTGCGTATTCCGAAGGCTTTAAAATGGCACAATTCCCTCCAGCAATCGCACCAATTAGCGGCTGTAATGTCAACAAGACTGGATAATTCCATGGAGCAATAATAAGCACACATCCATAAGGTTCTCTCTCAACTCTTCCTTTTGATGGAAATTGCATAAGAGATGGTGGCACCCATACGTCTTTATCCCACTTTTCTAAATGTCTTTTCACATAACGAATTTCTGATAACACAAGGGAAATCTCCGTCATAAAGCTCTCTGTTTTTGACTTTTTTAAATCTTGATAAAGAGCAACTTCCAATTCCCCTTCATACTTTCTTACTGCCTTTTCTAACCGCTCCAGTGCTTGTAATCGAAAATTTAACGCTTTTGTTTTATTGGTTTTATAAAATTTTCTTTGTCTTTTTATTATCTCCATATTGCTCTCATTGTCCTCCTTCTTTGCATACTACCTTCCCAGTTTGGTTCTTATCCAATACCTTCATATAAAGGAAAAGGATACTTCATTTTCTTCATGAAGTACCCTTTCTCTTTCTAAAAAGCAAACATTAACAGGCAATAATAATTCCTCCATCACCTGCATATAAACTGCTAACACCTCTTGTATCAACAATAGTAATGCTTTTAAACTGTGCTTTTTTCTCTATTTCTTCTTTTGCTTTTTCCGCTCTTTCATAACAATTACAATGAGCAATGACTAAATCTTTTTCTTCTTTGTTCTCACAACCTGCAATCGCATAATCGATCATACTGCTAATGGCTTTTTTCATGCCGCGCACTTGAGTTAGCTTAATAATTGTTCCATTTTCCGATCCCATCACTGGTTTTATGTTCAAAGCACCTGCTAAAATAGCCTGTACTCTTGAAAGACGACCATTTTTTCTTAAAAAATCTAATGTTTCTAACACAAAGTAAGTATGAAGTCCTTCGATATACTTCTCCACTCGCTCTACCACTTCTTCAAATGGATTTCCTGCTTCCGCTAAGGCCTCAATAAAACGACAGATTAAAAGCTGTCCAGAAGATGCGGATTTTGAATTAAATACATGGATATTTTTTGTACCATGCTCTTCTTCATATAAATTTTTGGCTAAAACAGCGCTATTATAAGAACCGCTTAACTCTGATGATAGCGTTACCACATAAATATCATCCGCTTGTTCATATGCCTTCATATATTCTTCCGGAGCTGGACAAGCAGAACGTGGACATTCTTTGCTCACCTCAACTCTTTTTAAAAACTCTATTTGCTCAAATGTATCATCATCTCGAATCTGAAATCCATCTACATCTAATGTCAATGGAATTTGGATAAAAGTATCTTTTTTATTCTCGAGTGTTGTGTAATCGCAGCAGCTGTCACCAACAATTTTATAACTCATAGTTGCCTCCTAGTATGGACTATAATATAACATAGTTTTCATTACCATATACTATAACATACATTATCAGAATTGAAAAGGACTATCAGAATGTTATTTTTAAAATCCTTTTTATCGCTCTGCTGGATACTGATCAAAGGTTGCATGAACCATATCATAAATAGATTTAGCAATATCGTCTAATTTCTTTTCATCTTTTAAAATGTCTGCATCTTGTTTATTGGATAAGAACGCAGTTTCTAATAAAATAGCTGGCATCTTTGTGCTTTTGCAGACGATCAAGTTTGGAGAATCTTTTACAGAACGCTTTGTACTTCCTACCGCATTTAATAAATACGGAAATGCAATGTCAGCAAATTTCTTTGAGGTCAATCCACTTTCTGTCACAGCTGTATTTTTACTAGAATATAAAACTTCTGTTCCTCTTGCTGATTCATAATCAACGGAATTACAATGAACAGAAATAAATAAATCTGCCGCAATATCATTTGCAAACTGGGCACGATTGATTACGGATACCGTTGTGGTACTAACCCCATCACCGTATGTGATTCCATTTTGTGAATCTTCTAACCTTGTATAATACACTTTTAAATCCGAATCATTTGCAAAGTATTTTTGCGTCTTTTTAATAATATTCAAGGCAACGTTTTTTTCTACAACACCATATTTAGAAGAGATGCTTCCCGTATCACTTCCGCCATGTCCTGCATCAAGTACAATGACTTTGTCATAAAGATCCGTCGGATCTTTTATCCCTAACATCCAACTATCTGTAGTTTCCTTATAGGCAAGTGCTTGAATAATCTTTGTCGTAATAATAATCTGTGTATTTTGTTTACTGTCTGCGCTCACTACAACGCTTTGTACTAAACCATTTGTGTTATAAGAAATTTTGTTTTTATTATAAAAACTACTATAATTTGCTGGTAGAGTGATAATAAATCTTCGATTGTGATAATCATCTTCCACTTCACAATCGCTCCATTTCACCTTACTTGATGGCCTTGGGATTGAAATATCAAATTCCTTTAAATCACTCGGCTTACTGGAATTTTGATCTCCTGTACTCGGTTGTTCCGTTGTTGGCTCTTCGGTTGTTGGTTCTTCGGTTGTTGGTTCTTCGGTTGTTGGTTCTTCGGTTGTTGGTTCTTCTGTCGTCTCATCCTCTGTTGGTTCTTTTGAATTATCGGATTTATTTATCATAGAAACAACATTTGAATTATCCCAAATATAAACATATCCAAGGGCTTCCGCTACGGATTGTCCAGGAATCATACAATAATTTTTATTATTTTCTAAATTCGTCATTAACCAAGCTGGCTCGGCTAATGAAATACTTTTTCCATTTAAAAGCGCTGTTTTCTTTCCAAATGTCAATACAATTTTATTGCCATTTCCCGTAATAGTCACTTGCTGTTTTTTTGCATCATATTTATAGGTACTACCTAAATATTTATTTTTATTAAACGTATTATAAGCGGGAAGCATGGAAGTATTATTAAGAATAATACCTGGCATGGCTGTTTTTACTGTCACACCTTCTGTTTTAATTGTTACATCACGTTTTGTAATGGTTACTACTTTTCCATCATATTTCACTTTTCTTCCAGTTGTTTCAGAGCTTTGATCGTTTTTATCACTGGAATTATTTTCTGCTCCTGATTGATTACTAGATTTTTGTCCAATGGAAATCGTAGCCGTTTTGCTATCATAGTAATAATCAAGCCCTAACGCTTCTGCAACACTTCTACTTGGAACAAGAGGCTTTGTTACTCCTGTATCATTATACTTCACTAATTTTGGAGTCACTGGTAAAGTTTTAGTACTACTATTCACCTTCATCGTATTGCTATTTAATGTTACAACCACTTTTTGCTTTCCATATTGAAAGGTAAGGGTTTTCTTCTTCGGTTGATACGTTGCTTTTACATCTAACCCTTCTTGTTGAAATACAGTATATGGTAAAAGTGCATATCCATCTTCTAAAATTCCTGGATTTTTCTTTAGATCTACGCTTTCTCCACCACAAATGACACTTAATTGTTTTCCAGTATAATCATAAGTTTTTCCATTATATGTAATTGATAAACCTGATTTTGTGTCCTCTGGTGCTGTTACATTCATTCCTTTTTTTTGCTTCATGGAAATCGTTGCTGTTTTACTATCATAAGAATAGTCAAGACCAAGTGCTTCTGCTACATTTCTGCTTGGAACAAGAGGTTTTGTTACCTTTACCGCATTATATCGCACTAGCTTAGGCACAATCGGCAATTTTTGTGATTTTCCATTTACTTTCATGACATTACTATTTAATGTCAAAACAACTTTTTTCTTCGCATATTGATAAGTAATCGTCTTTTTCTTAGAAGCATACGTTACGGTCACTCCTAAGGAACTATTCTGAAATACATCATATGGCAATAAGCCATACCCATCTTCTAAAATCCCTGGTGTTTTTTTTAAGTCTACTTTCTTTCCACCACAAATAACACTTAATTGTTTATTCGTGTAGTCATAGGTCTGTCCGTTATAGGTAATAGAAAGACCTGCCGCTTTTGCTGTTACATACTGCCCCATCGTCATGGCGAAACATAACAAAAATAGGGTCAAAAAACGCAAATACTTTTTCATTGTTTATCTCCTACCTTTTTTCTCTTAAAACTTTCTCATATCTCACCATAACTCTAGCAGAAATCGACAAAAAAATCTATACTGGAACAATAAAAAAGATGAGAAACAACATTTGTTCGTTTCTCATCTTTTTCCTTATTCACTATTCGTAAATTGGATATTGATCGGTCAAGCCCTTTACGATAGAAAGTGCTTTTTCTTTATCTTTTTCAAGCACAACAGCTTTGATTGCTTCCGCAATCTGTTCCATATCTTCTTCTTTTAATCCTCTTGATGTTACTGCTGGTGTTCCTAAACGAATTCCACTTGTTACAAATGGAGACTGTGGATCGTTTGGCACTGTATTTTTATTCGCTGTAATATGCACTTCATCGAGAAGTTTTTCCACTTCTTTTCCTGTCATATTCAGATTTTTAAAATCAACGAGCATTAAATGATTATCTGTTCCACCGGAAACAATATCAAATCCTCTCTTTTGTAATGCTTTGCAAAGAGCCTGTGCATTGTTCTTCACTTGTTGCATATACTCTTTAAACTCTGGTTGTAACGCTTCTTTAAAGCAAACAGCCTTCGCTGCAATTACATGCATTAATGGACCGCCTTGGATTCCTGGGAAGATTGCTTTATTGAAATTGTATTTATCTGCAATTTCTTGATTACAAAGAATCATACCACCTCTTGGTCCACGAAGCGTTTTATGAGTTGTTGTTGTAACAATATCCACATATGGGAATGGATTATTGTGAAGTCCTGTTGCTACAAGCCCTGCGATATGAGCAATGTCTGCCATTAAAACTGCTCCAACTTTATCAGCAATCTCTTTAAAACGTTTAAAATCAATTTCCCTTGCATACGCACTAGCACCACATACGATTAATTTTGGTTTACATTCTAATGCGATTCTTTCCACTTCATCGTAGTCAATAACTCCTTGTTCATTTACCCCATATGGAACACAGTGATAATTTTTCCCTGACATATTCACTGGGCTTCCATGAGTTAAATGTCCGCCATGATCAAGGCTCATACCCATATAAGTATCCCCTACATTTAATACTGCAAAAAATACGGCCATATTTGCCTGCGCTCCAGAGTGTGGCTGTACGTTGGCATAATCACAACCAAATAATTTCTTTGCACGTTTGATTGCTAATTCCTCTACAATATCCACATATTCACAGCCACCATAATAGCGCTTT
>UQVN01000081.1 GCA_900544525.1 uncultured Eubacteriales bacterium | reverse complement strand
ATGATCAATACGAATAATATCATATAAATTTTTATTATATCCAATGCGATCCAGCCAAAACTTAAAGTTTGTTTCCTCTAAATACTCCCAATTATAAATTGGATTTCCCCAGCGCTGACCAACTTCGCTAAAATAATCTGGTGGCACACCTGCAATATAAGTAGGGCGAGATTTATCAAGCAAGAAACATTTTTGATTTGCCCATACATCTAAAGAGTCAATTCCTACATAGAAAGGAATATCTCCCATAATCTCAATTCCCTTTTCATTAGCATAAGCCTTTAATTCCTTCCATTGGCAATAGAACATATATTGCACAAACTTTTCATAAGCAATTGCTTCTTCAAAAGGTGTCAAATCCAATTTCTGATCAATAATCCATGTCTGATGTTCTGCTTTCCACTCATTCCAACATTTCAATCCATTTTCTTTCTTTAACGTGATAAAAACGGCATATTGTTTTACCCATTCCATAGACGCAAATTGTTCATACTCTTTATCTGGCACAAAATTGTGAAACGCTTCTTTTAAGGAAGGTTCTTTATACGCCCTTACTTCACTATAATCAATACTCGTAGCTTCTTTATGAAATGGAGCTGGTATTTCTTTTAACAATCCTTTTTCTTGCAATTTCTCTAAACTAATATAAAGTTCATCCCCTGCAAAAGAAGAATATGGCTGATAAGGAGAATTTCCATATCCAAGGGGATTCAATGGAAGTATCTGCCATATTTTCATTCCCATCTCCACGCTAATATCAATAAATTCGTACGCAAAACTCCCAAAATCTCCAATTCCATAATTGGATGGCAAAGATGCCACTGGTAATAATACACCTGTTTTTCTCATATCGTTTCTCCTATCCTTTCTCTTTCCTTTTTTATTTTAGGACACAGCAATCATCTTTTATTGTTGAGCTGTGTTTATATATAGCTTTTTTTATCCATTCGGAAACGAAATCTGCTATCATATAAAAAACCGCAGGACTCTTGCCCCGCGGTTCTTTCACAGGGAAAACGAATGCTTTTCCTGATACATTTGATTTACTTCTTTTGTAATTTGCTCCCCACCATTTGCTTTCCACTGCTTTACAAAAGTATCAAAATAAGAGAGTGGCTTTTCTCCTGTAATAATGCTCAAATAAGTCTCTTTTTCTAAAGCCATCAATGACTCCCATTCTTTCTCCATTGTCTTTGTATTCTCTCCTAAATAATAAGTATCTACCTTCTTAACCTTATCCTCTTGAAGGAGAGAACAAGCGACAATTCGCGTAATATAAGCTGCCCAATCCGCATCAGATGCTTCCTTTCCCTTTTCCATATAACGCTTGCATGCTTTGTAATAAGAATAGTTCATAAGCTCTAACGATTGTGGATCAACCTCACCTGTTAAAGCCCCTTGAATATTTTCATAAGATCGTTCTAATGCATTTTCATAATCCACATTAATACTACATGGTCTCGCTGTTGGATCCACATTCCTTTTATAATATTGTGCAATTTCATTTAATTGGGAATCATCTTGTTGTAATTTATTAAACAACACATTGTGCATTTTAATAACAATCTCTGGATATTCAAATCCTTTTCTTACAACAACATATTTTCCCACTGGATTTTGTTGCACATAGCTTGTCTTTCCATCCGAATCCGTCTCAATTAAATAAGGTCGCCAATCGGCATCTTTATTTTTACTTCTTGCTTGCATTAAAGGATTGTCGCCACTCCACCATTCTCCAAAGAAAATCCCACATTTTCCGTCCTTAATTAGCTCTTCAATATTATTATCAGCTCGAAATAAAAATTGATTATCTAAAGTTCCCTCTTTATATAGCCTTCTTAACTCTTTTAGCCCTTCTTTTGCCTCTGGTTGAACAGAACCATACTGGTAACTTCCATCTTTTTTAATCCAGCTTCTTAAATAACTACCTTTTGAGGCAAATAAAATACTCATAGAAGCAATGTAGTCACTGGAAATATCCGTTGTCATAGGAAGCCCTATTGTTTCACCAGTGCCACTCATATCATGCTCTTTAAATTGCTTTGCAATATTTTCTACATCTTTTATAGTCTTTGGTTCTTCAAGATTCAATTCTTCTAACCAATCATAGCGAAGCCATAAAACATTTGGTCCGCTGTCAATAAGCGTCTCAGGAAATGCCATCATCTTTCCATCAAAGGTCACTTCATTAAAATAGTCACTTCCATAACTACTATAAATTTCTTTGATTCGATCACTAGCACATTGTTCATAGTACGGCGTAAGATCTTCAATCATATCTTTCTCTACTAATATTTTTAAATATTCATAGTCTTCTAATACCATAATATCTGGAATTTCTCCCGATGTAATTGCCATAATTACCATGCTTTTATAATCGGAACCACTTCCACTAAAAACATCTTCATTTTGAATATTTAACTGTTGTTTTAAATACCGTGTATATGCATTATCCTCAAAAGTATCTCCTTCTGGCATTCCAGCATTATCGGAATTTGATATTTTCCCCAGTGTATATGTAATCGTTTCTGGATATCTTCCAAACGGCTCTTTTGATGCTTTTTTCATCCTTTTGTCCATGGAGGAAGTTAATAAAGAATCTCTACTATCGGAAGAGGATAAATACTCTTTATTACACCCTGTACAACAAAGAACAAGAGACAATCCAATCGCCATTATTTTCTTTCCCAAATATTTTATCATGCCATCCGTCTCCTTTCCCTCTTGAGCCTTTAACATCTATTTACAATATATCGGTTTTTTCTATAACTTGCAACTGGATTGTCTCTTTTATTCCTTAACCTTTTACCGCTCCAGCGTTGCTTTCCATATAACAGCTTTGCATCTTCATAAAGAGAATTGCAATTGGGATCGATACAATAACGGCCCCTGCTGCAAATCTTGTATAATATTGTGTAATATTTTCTTTTGTCAACATATTCCACAAGCCGATGGCCACCGTATAGTATTTTGGCTCTCCACCTGTAATAACTTTTGCAAAAATAAAGTCTACCCATGGTGCCATAAATGCGCTTAATACTGTTTGAACAATAATTGGTCTTGAAAGTGGAATGGTAATCTTTGTAAAAATCTGCCATCTTGTACAGCCATCAATACATGCCGCCTCATCAATGGCTTTTGGAATCGTATCAAAGAACCCTTTTGCCACATAAAATCCAAGCCCTGCACTACCAGAATATACAAGCACTAATGCCACTAATTTTAAGTAACCATCTGTAAGTCCAACACCTTTTAAAATATAGTAAACAGCGATCATAGACATAAATCCTGGGAACATACCAAGAATTAACGCAATGTTCATAAACGGTTTTCTCATCTTAAATCGCATTCTGGACATACTATAAGAAACTGCTAATGTATAAAAGGTTGCAATCACACAACTAAAGCAAGATACGATAAATGTATTTGCAAACCAAAGTGGAAAGTTAAATACATCTCTCTCTTTAAAGAGACGAACATAGTTATCAATCGTATATGCGGTTGGAAGGAATGTTGTTGTATAAGCACCTTGTTCTTCACGGAAAGAAATCAATACAATCCAGATAATTGGAAGTACCCAAATAACAACTAAAATCGCCAATATAAGATGAATGATAAGATTGGTTATTGTTTTTTTCTTCATTATTGGAATCCCTCCTCGTTTTTATAAGCTGCGGTACGTCTATATACGATAAGAGAAGATGTTGCTGTAATCACAAATACTAAAATACCGATAACCGCACCGAAGGAATAGTCTTTGTTTTCAATCGTTAACTTGTAAAGCCATGTTACTAATAGGTCTGTCTTACCAGCTGTCATCTTATAATAAGACATGGTTGATGGAGCACCACCTGTTAACAAGTAAATAACATTGAAGTTATTGATGTTACCAACAAAAGTTGTGATTAAACTTGGAGCCGTTACAAATAACATATAAGGAATTGTAATTTTCCAAAAAATCGTCATAGCGTTAGCACCATCAATTTTTGCCGCTTCGTATAAATCACTTGGTATATTTTGTAAAATTCCTGTCATAGTAAGCATTGTATATGGAATACCAACCCATAAGTTAATGACAATAACGGTTACCCTTGCCCATGTTACATTTGTTAAAAACGGTAGCGAATCATGCATTCCTATTAAGCCTATCTGTCGCAATAATACATTAATCGCACCATTTGGTTGTAACATCTGATTCATAATCAAAAGCGTAACAAAAGATGGTACCGCAATAGATAATACGAATCCAAAACGCCAAAAGCTTTTAAATTTTGTTTCTTTTCGATTGATGACAAGAGCTAATACCATACCAAAAATATAGTTTAGGAAAGTAGCAAAAATTGCCCATACAATCGTCCATCCAAGCACTGGCCAGAATGTTTTACCGAGATCACTTGTAAAATCAAGTACTTTACCAAAGTTTACAAGACCAACCCAATCAAACAATTTTCCAGGTGGTTGATGATCCCGATCATAATTGGTAAACGCCATGCTGATCATGAAAATCAATGGCATAATTGTAAAAATTAAAATTCCCATAACTGGAAGGAATAATAATGTCTTATGAAGGTTTGTATCAAAATAGGTACTAATTTCTTGACGAAATGTTGGAATTACTTCTCCACGTTCTTTTTTACACTGGGCCTTATAAGCGGATTTAATTGCTGCTCTCCAAACTATAATAAAAGCCCCTATCATAAAAAATGTAATGACACCATAGAGCAAGATGAGCATGGAATTATCCCCTTGTACATATTCATAAATACCAGATGCTTCATTAAATACTTCCCCAGTTTCCTTTGTTCCAAGAGATGGAAGCATGGCAAGAGAATGTGCACCAAATACGACCATCACGGCAATAAAAATTACCTCTGTAAGCAAGAATAAAATTCCTTTTACAAATTCTTTTCTTGCAAAGTTTCCTGCTCCAAGAATAACGGCTGATAGTTTTGTAAATACGTCCCCTTTTGTTAACCCGTTTATCACTGTATATTCTGTTTGAAATTCTTTTATTTTATTCTTATTCGCCTTCACTGGACTACCTCCTTGGCTCAGTTTTCCGATAAGAAAAGGGCTGTTTCATTTGCTTTTCCTATGAAACTAGCCCCTTTTCTATGTCAGTCATCTAACATTGAATCTTTCAATCCCCGCTTGACTTATTCTTTCATAATACCTTCGCCCATCTGTGTTGTCGCTTCTTTTGCATTTTCTAATGTTGTATCTTTTTGAACAATAGATTTTCCTAATGCTTCTACAGGAGACCAGAAGTCGCTCATTTTCTTAACAAGTGGCTGAGTTTTAGATGCTTCATTAATTTCTAAAATTTGAGCAGATGCTACGACGTCTGATTTTACTGATTCTAAATTAGCTACTGTATCCCATGTAGGTGTAATATTTCTTGTTTCAAAACGAACTGTTTGCGCATTTTCGCCTGCTAAATAAGCTGCTAAAGCAACAGATGCTGCCATATGTTTTGATGTTGGATTCACACCAACTGCTTTACTTCCTGCAAAAGAATATAATTGAGAATCTTTTCCATTTAATTTTACTGTAGGAAGTTTTGTAACCCCAAAGTTATCTCCTAATGCTTCTTGAATAGCAACCGCATCCCAAGAACCAGACACATAAGCACCTAATGTACCATCTTTAAATTTTGCAATAGAAGCACCTGTGTCTTCTAAGAAGAATTTCTTATTGTTGAATAAGTTAATTAAATATTCGGTTGCTTCTGGATGATCCCCAAATGTTGTTCCCGCTGCTTCATCATCACCATTTGGTCCAAATAATTCTCCGCCTGCTGCGTAGAAGAATGCAGGTAAATACCAGCTGTTATCAAGGTCAAATGCGAAGTTGTTTACGCCATCTCCAAGATCTTTTTCCATCATAGTGTCAAGGCTCTTCACTTCTTCTTCTGTGAATTTACTCTTATCATAGAATAAGAAATAAGTATTTGGTGTAAATGGGAATCCATAGACACCATCATTGTATGTAACAGAACCAACCATAGATTCGCTATTATGTGCTTTCATCTCTTCTACAGTAGAACCACCTAACTTAGCCAGTGCCCCCGCTTCTACCATTTTCGGAATCTGGTCATTTACATATAAGAATACATCCGCTGCTTCCTCTAAATCTTTCATGGCAGATTCTGCAACATCCGCTTCTGACATAACACCATATTCAAATGTGATATCCCATTCTGGATGTTCTTCATTAAACTGATCACAAAGTGCTTTTAAATATCCTTTTGGATATTTGTCTGTTTGCACTTGGTCTTCTTGTGGAGCCCATACTTTTAAAGTCATTTTTTCAACTTCACTACTTGTTCCACCTTCTGAGTTTCCATTAGAAGTTGTTGTTGAATTGCCTGAGCCACCACACCCTGCTAATGATGTCATTGCAAGTGCTGCAGTCATTGCAACTGCTAATACTTTTTTCATTCTCATATCATGTTCCTCCTGATTTATTTTATATTTTTGTTCCTTCTTATAGTTCTATTTTACAATTCCTATAAAAAAACTTAAATATCAATAATCTTAGAATCATATCAGATTTTTATGTTCTTTTTATATTCATAAAAAAATTATAAAAAGAAAGTATCCCTTGCATGCTCTTTACGACTTTAAGTTACTTCTAGCAATGCACACTTTGTCGCAAAACAACTCGCTTTTGACAGAAATTGTCTATCACATAAAAAAAAGATATGTCTTTTTCCTAATCGACATATCTTTTTCTTATCATTTCTTTATTTTTTTAGCTGCATCACTATATGTTCCGCTATTATTTGTTATCATTTTCCGCAAACATCGGTGTTGATAAATAACGATCGCCGTTATCTGGAAGAATCACTACAATTGTCTTTCCTTTATTTTCTGGACGTTTTGCCAATTCTTTCGCGGCATATACAGCTGCTCCTGAGGAAATTCCAACTAAAATTCCTTCCGTTCTTGCAATCTCTCTTCCTGTTTCAAATGCACTTTCATTATCCACACAAATAATCTCATCATAAATTGTTGTATCCAAGACTTCTGGGACAAATCCCGCTCCAATTCCTTGAATTTTATGAGAGCCAGACGTACCTGTTGATAACACAGGAGAACCTGTTGGCTCTACTGCTACTACTTGAATATTCGGATTTTTTTCTTTTAAATAAGCTCCTGCTCCTGTAATAGTACCGCCTGTTCCAACGCCAGATACAAAAATATCTACATTTCCTTCGGTATCTTCCCAAATTTCTGGGCCTGTTGTTTTCTTATGGATCTCTGGGTTAGCTTCATTGACAAATTGCCCAGCGAGAAAACTATTTTCGATTTCACTGGCTAGTTGTTCTGCTTTTGCAATGGCCCCCTTCATACCTTTTGCCCCTTCTGTTAGGACAAGCTCTGCTCCATACGCCTTCATTAAATTTCGTCTTTCCACACTCATTGTTTCTGGCATAACAATGATAATGCGATATCCTTTTGCGGCTGCAATGGCAGATAATCCAATTCCTGTATTTCCACTTGTAGGCTCAATAATAACAGAACCTTCTTTTAATTTTCCTTCTTGCTCCGCTTTTAAAATCATAGAAAGCGCAACTCGATCTTTTACACTGCCTGCTGGATTTAATCCTTCTACTTTTCCTAAAATTTTCGCATGAAGCCCCATCTTTTTTTGGTAATTGCCTAACTCAACAAGTGGTGTTTTGCCAATTACCTCTAACATTGATTGATAATACATAAAAAACCTCCTTTTACCTTTTGACGTTGTTATTTTTCTATCCTCAATATCCTACTAACTTACTTGGGATTAGATTATCACCATTTCTTCCATTTGTCAATCATTACCTGTTTTTTCTTTCGACAGTTCTATCCTATTAGCCTTTTTAATACAAAAACCGCCTCTCTTATCTTCTCTTCTTTTGTCTGCCAAATCTCAAATTCACTAAAAGAAGAAAGCCCCATATTAACCCCTTCTTTTCGATAAATCATCTGACTTTGTAATACTTCTTTTCCAGACATATGATAAGAAGTTCCCTTTGTTTTTTCGTATACAACTTCAATGACCTTTTTATTCACTCCACTGCCAATAAGAATCTCTATTTGATTGTCTGCTTTTTTTATTAATTGCTTTATGAGCTCCGTTCCTTCCAAACAACAATCTGCCTGACCAGAAGTTAAAATCGTATGAATCCCTAATTCTTTTGCCTGCTCTAATGTTTTGTTTGGATCGCAACATACATCAAAAGCCCGATGAAGAGTCACTTTACAGCCCTTAGCGTGTTCCATCACCTCTTTCATCCGTTCGATATGAAGGTTTCCATCTTCTTTTAACATCCCCGTTACAATTCCATCCGCTCCTAATGCTACAAACCGATCAATATCCCTTAATATTACTTGAAATTCTTCTTCTGTGTAACAAAAATCTCCAAATCTTGGACGAATTAACACTCTCGTCTCCATATTTGTTTGTTTTTTTACTTCCTCAAACAATCCAATGGATGGCGTTGTTCCACCAAGAATCAAATTTCCACAAAGCTCTAATCGGTTAGCACCACCTTTTTTTGCATTGATGGCGGATTGAACACTGTCTACACACGCTTCTAAACAATAATTTTTCATCATTTCATCCCCTTCTCTTTTTCTAATATAAACTAACTCCTATCTGATCCAATATCTCTTTTGTGGCTTGATCTGGAAATTCATTTGTAAAAATACCATCCACTTCATGAACATGACCAAACTTATAACATTCATTAAAATAAAACTTCTCTCGCTCCATCACTAAGTATCGATGCCTTCCACTTTCTAAAATCGCTTTTTTCGTAAGACCATCTTCTGCCCCTAACGTGGTCATGCTCTGATCGGTCATATCGATGCCACAAGTTCCAACAAATACACGATCAAAACTATATTTTTTAATCATCTCCATTGTCTCCGCCCCTAAAAATCCATTGACTGTTTTTACATAAGTTCCACCAACTCCAATTGCAGTAATATTCTGATTTTTTGATAACTCTTTTAAAATATCAATCATATTGCTAACGACAATCATACGTCGATTGGATTTTCCAAGTTCTTTTGCCACTAAAATATTCGTTGTGGATATGTCTAAAAAAATAGTTTCATTGTCCTTCAAAGTTTCCATAACCTTTTGAGCGTTCTTACGTTTTTGTTCTAAATTGACATCTTTTCTCTCAATCACATCTCGAACTAGTGGATAATCTTTTGATAAAATAGCACCTCCATAGGTTCTCTTTAATTCCCCAGCCTTTTCTAACGTGCGAAGATCTTTTCGAATACAATCTTCTGTCACTTGAAATAACGGGCTTAACTCCTTAACTTTCACTCTTCCATTTTCTTGAAGTAGTTTTATAATATTCGCATGACGTTCTTCTATAAACATAACTCTTTCAACTTTCTTTCCTATTTTTACTACACTTTTTCTTATTTTTTCTCTATAATATATTTCTAATATTGCAAAGTAATTCTACTGTTCCTACGTTATAACCACTACAAGCATAACGACCATGATAACCATCGGTTGTTGCTACAAGAAGTGGCAACTTTTCTGGATCCGTATACATACGTCTTGCTATCATTTCTGGAAGTTCTTTAAAATCATCATAATAAATTTGAATTTGTGGCAATTCCTTTAACAGACTCTTTAGAGTTTGGTTTTCTATATCCTTTTTGTCTTTTAACACAAATACAATTGTAAAATCTTTTTCTTTGATTTCCTCTGCTTTTCCTTTTAATTCATTAAGGACATGTTCGGTTGGTTCCATTCCAACTTCTAAAAAGGCAAGAAGAGCTACTTTATCTTTTGCAATCTGTTCCCATAAAACATCTTCATTTCTTCCATTTTTCAAGGAAAAAGACTCTAATTTTAAATCTTCTAACATATCTTTTGTCTTTGGTTGTCTTATGAGAAAAGAGCTTACTCTTTTCGTTTCTTCCCCCGTAATGACAAAATATTTTACTGCAATCATTTGATTTCCATTTGGAATACGCATTGTTGTATTAAGGCGGTAATATCCTTTTGGTAGTTGTAATTTTATTTTTTTTGTTTCAAAAGAAGTTTTCGTATAATCTAGTGTTTCAAATACAGACCCTTCTTTTTTCTTTTCTAATTTGCCGATAGTCCAGTTTACAAAATAAGCTGGTATTGTTTCCCCTTCATAGTTAAATATAACGTCTATTAACTTTTCTTCTTTCTTCTTGCTACCACTATTGGCTTTTATAAATCCACTGTCTTTCCAATACTCTATATTACCATGAATCGGATTGATTCTAGCAGGAATTCCTAGTGTTCTACAAATGGCTACAAATAATGTTTTTTTGGAAAGTTCAGAACCTTGTCCTGTCATCAATGCCCCAACTGGTGAGGTAACAACTGTTTCATAATTTCTTTCTTCTGTTGTCACAACGTGTTGGCTCACATATTCCCAAATCTCGCTTGGCTCTTTTAAAAACCGTTGCTTTTCTTCTTTTGTAAACCACTTAGAAATTTCTTTTCGATAAGGACGAATCATCTCATGACGAATTCTCGGATTCATCACATATTGGAGAAATAACTGTTCTTGTTCCTCTCCCATTTTTTCTAAATAAGCAAAAGCAGTTTCTTTTACAAGAAGAGATTCTTGTAAATGTTCTTCTAGTACTTCACTTTTCCCATCTCTATTATCTTTTACTTCTAATGTTTGTAAAAGAAATAAGCGATATGGATTGCTATCCTTCTTTAAAAAATCATAAATTTCATCAAAATTTCCATATGCATTTTTTAAAATGGTAGTTGCCGTTTCATTTCCTTCATATTTTTTTGCTTTTTCTTTTTGATAAAAATTCTCTTTCTTTTTATCTCTTATTTGATCGGCCTTTTGTTTTTTCACTCTTCCTTGTTCTTTCTGCTCAGCTGTCAATTGACTAGGGTGCATTGGATAATCCAAAGGCGCTATTAAATCAAAAAATTGCCATTCTTTTTCTGCTTCTTCCTCCACAAACACTTTCTCATTTTTTAATCGTATTGTCACTTCTTTCCTATCCTCTGTATTTACGAGTACACTTCCAATTTCATCATGAAAAGAACAAAAAATCTGTACTGTACCTTCGCCAAGTTCTAAGGATACTCTTCCTTCTTCATCGGTGTACTGGGTGGAAATTGGATAAAATTCTGCCATATTCATCAATTCAAATTGAATGCGACAATTCACCGCTTTTGTTCCATTTTCTCTCTCCACATGAACGGTCAAAACTGTTGTTTTTGCATAGACAGCAGTATCATTATAAAAAATAACAGCACCATCTCTTCCCGTTATTTCATTTTTTTTCATGCTGTCTTCCCCAACATAGTCGGAAAAGACTCTCGTATGAATAAGCATAGCTCTTGATGACGCATTAGTAAACCATCCCTTATCCAACACTTCCTCTGGTTCACAGGCACCTAAAAAACGCCATGTTTCCCCATCCCATGCCTCTACCCATGCATGATTATCATCGCAGTGAGCCCATCTTGGGGTATACACCTGCCTTGCAGGAATCCCAACACTTCTTAATACTGATACAAAAAAAGTAGATTCTTCTCCACAGCGAGCAGCAATACTTTTATATACAGCAATTGGATTTAATGTTCTCTCATCGGAAGCGGCATAGGTCACATTTTCTGCACACCAGTAATTCAATTCCTTAATGGCGTCTTCTTGTGAATATCCTTTGATTCTCTCCTTTACTTTCTCATAAAGCCAAGGACGACAATTTACAATATCCTCATTATTGACACGATAATATAAAACATAATTTAAAAACATTTCTTCAGAAAGATGCCTTGTATAAGGGCTATTTTCCTTTAAATACAGGCTGTGCTTCACATAGGCATAAAATAATTCTGGTTCATAATCACTGGCATCTGCAAATGGCATGGTACCATATAAAAACTTCATCAGAATTTCTTCATCTCCTTGGAGGGATTCTATATAGGCTTGGATTTCTTTTCCTTTTTTTCCAAGCTGTTTTAAGGATTTCTTATATTGCTTTGATGCATATTGTCTTAACTTTTCTGTAAACATAATTCTCTCTCCTTGTATTGATTGGAATCGTTTCAATGATATCTATGGAAAGTGTAGCATCGGCATTTCTTACTGTCAATTATTTTATATTGTTTTATCGTATTATTATTTATTTATTCTTGTTTCTTCTTTTTCTGTGTTT
>UQVN01000080.1 GCA_900544525.1 uncultured Eubacteriales bacterium | reverse complement strand
AATAAAAGAGAAAGAAACTACTAGATACAACGGTAGAAAAAGACTATAATAAGAAAAGATATGTTAGAAAAAATTTTGGAAGTACTAGATTTCACAGGAAAAGGAGAAAGTAGCGGATGATAGATTATAGTTCTTATATTATGGAAGAAACAAAAAACATATTGGCCATTGATAGTCCAACTGGTTATACCAAAAATGCGGCACAATATGTGTATGATCTTTATAAAAGTTTTGGATATGAGCCAAAGTTAACAAAAAAAGGTGGCGTTCTTGTTTGCTTAAACGGAAGTTTAGAGGAAGAAGAACCAAATAGAAATGGAATTTTAGTAGAAGCCCATTTAGATACATTAGGTGCTATGGTAGCAGAAATTAATGGAACAGGGACTCTTCGTGTTACTCCTCTTGGTGGATTGAATCCAAACAATGCAGAGGCAGAAAATTGTCGTGTTATTACAAGAGAAGGAAAAATATATGAAGGAACATTCCAGATGAAAAATGCTTCTGTTCATGTCAATAAAGATTATAGCACAACGACTCGTTCTTATGATGTAATGGAAGTTCTTCTTGATGAGATGGTATTCTCAAAAGAAGAAACAGAGAATCTTGGTATTATGACAGGAGATATCGTGTGCTTTGATCCTAGAACGGTGATTACAGAGTCTGGGTATATTAAAAGTCGTTTCTTAGATGATAAATTAAGTGTTGGAATTTTACTTGGATACGCTAAATATTTTAAAGAAAATAATGTGCAGGCCGATAGAAAAATTTATCATCATATCACAGTTTTTGAAGAAGTTGGTCATGGTGGTTCTGCTTCTGTCCCATCCGATGTAGAAGAGATTTTATCCGTTGACATGGGCTGTGTTGGTGATGGACTTACTTGTAAAGAGCATCAGGTATCTATCTGTGCAAAAGATAGTGGTGGACCATATCAATATGATGTTGTTAGCGATTTAATTCGTTGTGCAAAAGAAGCAAAATTGGATTTTGCAGTCGATGTATATCCATTTTATGGTTCTGATGCAGAAGCAGGGCTTCGTGCAGGATATGATGTAAAACATGGTTTGATTGGTTCAGGTGTTTATGCTTCTCATGGCTATGAAAGAAGTCATAAAAAAGGTGTTGAAAATACATTTGGTTTATTAAAAGCATACTTAGGATAAGATTCAAAGATAAAATTTTCATAAGAATATTTTTCAAAAAGAATCCGAATAATAAGGCCATGAGTAAAATATCCAATACAATGGTGGTTGTTTTGCAATATGAAACAATAGCAAAGTTATTATTGGAAATGAAAATAAAAAAGTGCAATATGAGAATAAATATTGACAGGAATGTGATATGTTTCTAAGAAAAAATCATGTATAATAAATAGTAGCAATGAAAAATTAGTATGATGCGCTTTTTGTCCTAAACATTGATCAAATGTATATATTTTGATAAAATAGCGAGGAAAAGGGTTTTTAATAAAATAAAGGAGTGTGTTTATTATGTTAAATGGAGTAAAGTTTGATTATACAAATGCAAAACAATTTGTTTCTGAAGAAGAAATTGTAATGATGAAACGTACAATCGAAGATGCAAAAAGTGTTGTATTAGAAGGAAATGGTGCAGGAAATGATTTCCTTGGATGGGTGAATCTTCCTGTTGATTATGATAAAGAAGAATTTGCAAGAATCCAAAAAGCAGCAGAAAAAATTCAATCTGATTCAGAAGTATTGGTTGTTATTGGAATCGGTGGTTCTTATTTAGGAGCAAGAGCAGCAATTGAAGCATTAGGACATAGTTTCTTTAATGTAGTGGATAAAAGTATCCGTAAAGCTCCAGAAATTTATTTTGCAGGAAACAACATTAGTTCCACATACATTCAACATTTAATTGATGTAATTGGTGATCGTGATTTCTCAGTGAATGTTATTTCTAAATCTGGAACAACAACAGAGCCAGCCATTGCTTTCCGCGTATTCAAGAAATTACTTATAGAAAAATACGGAAAAGAAGAAGCTGCTAAGAGAATTTATGCAACAACAGATAAAGCTAAGGGAGCATTAAAAAACTTAGCAACAGAAGAAGGATATGAAACATTCGTTGTACCTGATGATGTAGGAGGACGTTTCTCTGTATTAACAGCCGTTGGTTTACTTCCAATTGCAGTAAGTGGTGCGGATATTACAAAGTTAATGGAAGGTGCTGCTTCTATGAGAGAACATTGCTTAAATGCTCCATTTGAAGAAAATGATTCTTTACTTTATGCAGCGGTTCGTAATATTTTAAACCGCAGAGGAAAATCCATCGAAATTCTTTGTAACTATGAGCCAGCACTTCATTATGTATCTGAATGGTGGAAACAGTTATATGGAGAATCCGAAGGAAAAGATGGAAAAGGATTGTTCCCAGCATCTGTTGATTTAACAACAGACTTACATTCTATGGGTCAGTTTATCCAAGATGGTTCTCAAAATCATTTTGAAACAGTGATTGCAGTGGAAAAATCTAAATGTGAAATTATTCTTGAAGAAGAACCAGTGGATCTTGATGGAATGAACTACTTAGCAGGGAAAACAGTTGACTTTGTAAATCAAAGTGCTATGAATGGAACGGTATTAGCTCATGTAGATGGTGGAGTTCCTAACTTAAAAGTAACAATGCCACAAATTGACGAATATTCTTTAGGACAGCTATTCTATATGTTTGAATTTGCATGTGGCGTTAGTGGATATACATTAGGAGTAAATCCTTTTAACCAACCAGGAGTAGAAAGCTATAAGAAAAATATGTTTGCACTTCTTGGAAAACCAGGATTTGAAGAAGAAAGAGAAAAATTACTTGCTCGTCTTTCTTAATCCATCAAATAAAAGAAAAGTGAAATTATAAAGAGAAAAAGGTGAACAACGACTTGTCACCATATTGGGATAGAGAAAAACAGGGTGCTGATCATCAGTGCTCTGTTTTTCTGTTATTTACATGAAGACAACGAGTCAGAAACTATGCTTGCATAAGTCAGACTTAGAAAGTGTGCTTTTTATGGTTGGAAATAAGGGAATAAGGAAAGAAAGATGAAAGAGAAAGTTGCAGGATTAATTATAACGACTGGAAGAGGAAGAGAAGCAAAGGCCTTTGATCCGTTAAAAAAATTAGGAAAGATTACCGTATTAAAACGGATTGTATTGACATATCAAAGGGCAAATATTTCACCAATTGTTGTTGTAACAGGGGCACAAGCAGAAGAAGTGGAAAGAGATTTATCTGGGTATGGGGTTGTGTTTTTGAGAAACGAACAGTATCAGACAAGCACTATGTTCGATTCTGCCAAAATAGGATTTGAATATTTAGATGGAAAATGTGAGCGAGTGTTATTTACCAAATTAGATGTACCTTTGTTAAAGACAGATACTATTTATAAAATTTTAGACCAAAAAGGCGTTGCGGTTAGTCCAGTGTATGAAGGGAAAACAGGACATCCATTGAATTTGCATAAAAGTCTGATCCCCAAATTATTAGGATATGATGGTGAAGAAGGAATGAGAGGATTCTTACATTCATTAAAAGAAGGAAGAGTCTGGGTAGAGGTAAAAGATAGTGGTATTATTAAAAGTACACAAGAGTTAGAGGAAGACGAAAAATCTATTGAACAACATAGTCGACAGATGTTGCACCCCTATGTGCGAATTAGCATTGAAAAAGAAACCATGTTTTTTAATGAAAGGGCAAGACTTTTGTTACAGTTGATTGCAGAAACAAACTCTGTGAGAAAGGCGTGTAGCCAAATGGCTATGTCTTATAGTAAAGCTTGGAACCTATTAAATGAGATGGAACATCAACTGGGATTTACGGTTGTAAAAAGAAGGCATGGTGGAAGAGATGGTGGAAAAACGGAATTAAGTGAAGAAGGAAAAAAGTTTCTCAGCCAATATATACAATTTGAAGAACGCTTAAAACAATTTGCAGATTCAGAATTTCAACGCCTCTTTCCTATGATATAAGATAGGCTAAGATATTAGGTATGAACGTATTACATATATAATATAAAAAGAGAGAGTCTTTTATTAGCTCTCTCTTTTTTACGGCATTTTTAGAAATTAGAAAGTGAGTCATTATCCTTTATAATGTCGACGCCATCTGCCAACGTGAGAAGTTCCAAGAGCGTGCTTTTCATCGTTTTAGAACCAGTCTTCTTCAATTACTTGTAATTCTAAATAGTCAAAGTCAATAGATTCGATAAAACTATCGGATGTAAAACGGCATTTAGAACTGCGAATGAAATCTTGCTTGTTGATATCGAGCCAAATTGGTTTTGATAGATCGAATTGTTCACAGATTTGATCTAAGGAATCATATACTTTTGCAGTACGACTCATAGAGGGATCGTAGCACTCAATTACCGTATCTTGTATCATTTTTGTATTTTTCCAAAGCTTACCCCAAATTCTCATAAAAATCTCCTTTATCTTCCATGATTTTGTGTTCGTCTTATTAAGTCCTTTTATTATAATAAGAGAAGGATTGTATTTCAATAGTTTTCGGTTTTTTACAAAGCCTTTGTATATTGTACAAATAAAATTTCTTTGTTACAATGAAAGAGAAAAACGTCAGTTTTTGGAAGATCTTTTTGCTTGTATCGCGTACTAAAAAAATATGTGATGTGATTAAGTTTGTCCAATGAGTGAATGCATAAGATAACTGGAACAATACGAGGAGGATATAAGATGGGTGAAGAAGAAAATGTGTTTAATGAAGATGTAGGATATTTAAAAGCTGCGTATGAAGACCTATTGACGTTAGATAAAATGAAAAAATCAGTGGAAAAGTTACAAGAGGAAGAGAGAGTAAATAAGCGTTCCATTGCGGCCATGGAAAAATCCATTCATGATGAAATTGAGAAGACCATCAAAGAGAGAGTGGAAGAGATTCATCGAATCTATAATAAAGAGATAGAAGCTCACAAGGAAAAAATAAAAAAAATCCAGCAACAGCGAGAAAAGAAGAAAAATAAAAAGATGAACGAAAGAGTGGCAGAAGAGACAGCGGATATTCGTGAGGAGAATCGAAGATTAGTTACAGAAATCCAAACGGTTTTTCGAAAAAATCATATTCCAAGTTTTTGTAACTCTAAAATTTACTATTCTCTTTTTATGACAAGAGGAATTATTGAAATATTGGAGTTGTTTTTAACATTTGTTGTTTGTTTCTTTGGTGTCCCAGCAATCATCTGCTTCATTGGAAAAGAAACTTTTTTAGCAAATAGTAAAATGCCATATTTCTTTTATCTTTTAATCTTTACTATCTGTATGTTTTTATTTTTTGTCATCTATGTAGTCATTTTAAATACAACAAAAGTAAAGCATCGAGATACGTTACAAGAGGGCCGGAAAATAAAGGATAAAATAAAAGCAAATCAGAAAAAGATAAAAGCCATTACAAATGCGGTGACAAAGGATAAGGATGAAAGTCAATACGGTCTTCATGAATATGATGATCAGATAGCAGAGTTAAACCAGTTATTAGATGATATTGCAAAACAAAAACAAGAGGCATTAACGGATTTTGAAAATAGCAAGAAAAAAGTTGTTATTGAAGAAATTAAAAAGAGAAGAAATGATGCTCTTATGATTTTGAAAAATAAGCAAAAAGAGATCGAAGAGCAGAGAAGTTTAGGAGAGCAAGCGATCAAAGAACAAAATCTGATTATCAATAAAAAGTATGAAGTATATCTTGGAAAAGATTATATGTCAATTCCTATTTTGGATGATTTAATTCAGATTATGGAAGCAGGAGATGCGGATACCGTATCGGAGGCTATCGCTTATTATGATGGAGAATTAGAATAAATGAATGAGAAAAAAAGGGTTCCTTTTACCATAAGATATGGAGAGAGGGAATCCTTTTTTCCTGTTTTACCTAAAGGTAACCAGTATGCGAGAACATTTATGTTCACATATGGCCACTGTCTGTCAACGTGAGAAGTTTACAAAGGTGCTTCTCATTGTTTCATGTAAACAATGGCTATATGATACCATTAGAATACTTGAGGAAGAGTAGACATCTTTTCAAGTGCAAAACAAATTCCTTTTGATATGGCATTAGAAAGTGTAATAACAGTATGAAGCCTTGTACTTTGTAGAACAAAAAAATTAGAGGAAACTGCTCGGTTTACAATGCCAGTAATAGCAATATTTCCAACACAAGGGAGGGATTTATTTGTGCTTTCTCCTGGACAGAGTCCACCTGTTTCTAATGTAATATAGCCGATATGTTCTTTTGTGCCAAGACAGGCATCGATAGCAATAATAAAGGGATCTTCATAAGTATTATAAATATATTCTAAAATAGAATCTAAATTAACTGCATGAACAGGTTCTATTAGAGAGCCTAAAATAAGGGCGTTTGTATTTTGGGAAGCCAAATAACTTCCTAATAAAGGGCCAAGACAATCACCAGTAGCACGGTCTGTTCCAATGCATAAAATGACAATGGGTTGTGAAAGTTTTCTATGAGTATTAATTAACGATAAAAGATCTTGTCCAAATAATAGTGGTGTTTGGATATCGTTTGCATCGTAGTATTTCATAATTTTGTTTACCTCCGTCTTTGTTGCGTATTATAGAGTATGCAGTAACTTTGGAAATATTAGTCATAAATCGAAGGAGAAAGTATGACAAAAATTTCCATATGATGTAAAAAAAAGAATGAAACAACAAAAAACACATTTATTATGTAAGAAAAAAGAGGACGATAGTTGTATTTGGACGACAGGATTCTCCCTTGTTGAGCAAACAAATATGATATGCTGTTGCTATTGATGAAGAAAAGAAAGGTGCGTGAGGAGCGATGGAGGTAATCTATCATACAGTAGCGACAGAGGAAAGTGAAAAGAATCAGGAATACCAACCACCGAAAAATATAAGACAAGTTGGAAGTCCATCGGCAAAAAGAAAAATATATGTGGAAGATTATGTGATGACTTATTTGTCAAAATTGGCCATGCCATCCAATACCTATGCAAGAGGGGCTATTTTACTTGGAACTTTAAAGAAAACAAAAGAAGGAACTTTTATTTATATTAGTGGAGCTTTAGAGGCACAAAACTTTGAATTAGATCTAGATGAAACTGTGTTTACCAATGAAAACTGGGCAACAATTTATACACAAATCAGGGAGTTTTTCCCACATTTATCCATTGTTGGATGGTTTTTATCGAGACTTGGATTTTCTACGGATTTAAATAGTAAAATTATGAAGATTCATAATAATTATTTTGCTGGAGAAAATAAAGTGCTTTATATGATTGACTCATTAGAAAATGAAGATACCTTTTATTTATATGAGAATGATGGGTTAAAGAAACAAAAAGGGTATTACCTTTATTATGAAAAAAATGAAGAAATGCAGTCGTATATGATTGCACAAAACGAGGGAAAAAATAAAACCATTCAGGAAAAACAGACAATCTCTAAAAGGGATCAGGCAGTTTTGGCTTCTTATCGGAGAACATTGGAGAAGAAGACAAAGTTATTTCCAAAAGTGGAAGAGAGGATGCCGAAAAAAGAAAGTGGATTTTATTATGTGGCTAGCACATTTTTAACGATCGCTATATTAGCAGTAGGAATTACTGTAATCAATAATTATGATAAAATGGTTTTATTACAATCGACCATTGCCCAAATAAAAGGGGGAGAGGATGGACAGGAAGTAATTGCAAGCAGTCCGAAAAGTACGACGGAACAGGTGGCAGGGCAATCAACGGAACAAGCAACCCAGCAAGTAACGGAACAAGCAACAGAGCAGGTAAAGACAACCACAGAACAAAAAGAAGAAAAAGAAGAGAAGCAACAAGAAACGGCGGAAAAGAATCCTTCCAATTCTGATGGAAAAAATGCAGGACAAGCCATTAAAACAGGAAATACTACAATCGCAACCTATTACATAGTAAAAGAAGGGGATACGATGATCAGCATTAGTAAAAAGATGTTCCAGACGGGTAAGTATGCAAAAGCTATTTTAGAGGCAAATGATATGGGCGAAGAGGACACCATTTTCCCTGGACAGAAAATCATAATTCCAACTATCGAATAGAGATGATGTATGCTATAATGAAAAGAATAAGCCGAAAAGGGAGTATTTGGCCTAAGATACGCAAAAGAACTTTAAAGGAAGTGAAAAAGGAAAATGGCAGAAAATACGCTGGATAAAAATGAGGAGCAGAGGCAAAAGGGAAGAAAAAGTATTTTTTTTAAAGACAAGAAGAAAAAATGGTTGCTCATTGGTTTGCTTGCAGTGGCGATCATAGCCATAGGCTATTATATTTATAGTCATTATAGAACGTATACTTCTTATAAAGTAGTAGAAGAAATACAAATGGAAGAAAAAGTAGAAGCTAGTTATGATATGTTCAATGGAAAGACCGTGCAGTATAGTAAAGATGGTATTTCTCTTCTTGATTCGGAAGGGAAGAGTATTTGGACAAAGACTTATTCGATGCAATCTCCAAGAGTAGTATCCAATGAAAATTATCTCGTATGTGCAGATTTAAAGGGAAATAGTATTTATTCTTTTGATCGTGAGGGAAAATCTCAAACTTATACAATGCCATATCCAATCAGTGACGTTGAAGTGTCTGATCAGGGTGTGATTGCGGTTGTTTTAGAAGATGAGAAGAAAAATTATATTCAACTCTATGATAAGGAAGGTACAAAGATTGTAGATTCCAATGTGAGTATTGATCAAAGTGGATATCCATTAGATATTGCATTATCACAAGATGCTATGAACTTAGTTGTCAGTTATATTACAATTGATGGAGTAGAGGCAAAGAATACGATAGCATTTTATAACTTTGGTTCGGTTGGACAAAATGCCAACAGTAACAAATATGTAGGTGGATTTTATTATACGGATACTATTTTTCCAAAGGTAGAATTTATCGACAATACAACGGTATGTGCTTATGGAGATAATCAGGCTATTTTATATCAAGTAAAAAATAAGCCAAGTAAAACTGAGACAAAGATTCCATTTGATACACAGATTCGAAGTGTTTTTTCAAATAATCAGTACATTGGGGTTATAACCAAAAATGAGGAGCAACCAGAAAAAGGCAAGTATATTGTGAATGTCTATAATACAAAGGGAAATTCTATTTTCCATAAAATTATTGATCAAGATTATCAAAAAGTAAAATTCAATGGAGACGAGATTATTCTAGTTGGCGAATATGAATGTACCATTCTTCGTTTACAAGGAAAGGAAAAATTTTATTCTCGTTTTGATACTGGTATTACCGATGTTATATCCATTGGAAAGAGAAATCAATACTTAATCGTAGGAAATAAGAGCCTACAAAGGATAAAATTGAAATAGGAATGAGGAAATAATAAAATGAACTATTTGTTAATTGGAGTCATTGCCTTCTTTGTTATTGTAACATTGAATGGATGGAGAAAGGGACTCGTACGAGGTGTTTTTCTCTGTAGTTCTACAATTTTAGCATTATTTATTTCTTCCCAATGTTACCAAGTCATTGGAAAAGGAATCAATGAGTATACCACATGGGGAAATGACATTAAAACAGTAATTGAGAAAAATTTGGAGTTGGGCGGAAAGGAAAATCAGAAATTAAAGCGTGGAGAACAAACCAAAAAAATTGAACAATTAAATCTCCCAGAAAGTATAAAAGAAGGATTACTAGAAAATAACAATAAGGATATTTATCAAGCATTAAAAGCGACTGGATTTTATGATTATATTGCCTCTTACTTAGCAAAGATGGCGATCAATGGAATTTCATTTCTTTTAACATTTATTATCTCTGGTATCTTAATACGACTTTTATTAAAAGTGCTAGATTTTATAACGGAAATTCCAATTTTAAAAGAGTTGAATACAATAGGAGGGATTCTCTTAGGTGCTGTTGAGGGATTGATTGGAATTTGGATCTTCTTTCTTATTGTTACTATCTTTGGAAGTACACCGTTTGGAGAGACAATGTATTCTTATATTAATGCTAGTGTATTGCTATCCTATTTATATAATAACAATATATTATTGCTATTCCTTACAAATATGTCAAAGCTTTTATTTTAATAAAGAAATTGTAGAAGTGATGGAATGGGTCAATGATGAGAAGCACGCTTTGCGAACTTCTTAGGTTCCCAGACAATCACTTCTTTTTTTATGTGGAAGGTATAAGTGAAGCATAAATGCTTATATTTGTATTTTATGTTAAGGTAAAGAGTCTTTTTTTAAAGTACAAATGTCTTTTACAAACGCACAAAAAAGATGGACAGAGCAGAACAAAATTTGTAAGACTTTACAAAAATAATGATGCGATATGATAAAGTATTGAAATGACAATATGATATGGTATACTAAAAAAAGAGTGATATTAAGAAGAAAAAAGGAGAGGTAATATGAAAAGTGTGTTTCAAAAGTGGAGTGGACTTAGCCTTGTAAAAAGAATTATTATCGGGTTGCTGATAGGAATTCTTTTAGGAATCTTCCTTCCACAAGCGCAAGTTTTAACAATCTTTGGGGACTTGTTTGTTGGTGCGCTAAAAGCAGCTGCACCAATTTTAGTTTTATTTCTTGTTATGGAGGCATTGTCGAAACATCAGCAAGGAAAAAAAACAAATATGAAGCAAGTAATCATTCTCTATCTTTTAGGTACTTTCTTAGCCGGATGTGTTGCAGTAATAGCAAGTTTTATTTTTCCACTTACTTTAACATTAGCAGATAATACAAGCAGTGTATCTCCACCAGGAGGGGTAGGGGAAGTATTAGAATCCTTGTTAATGAATTTAGTATCAAATCCTGTAGATGCTCTTGTAAATGCAAATTATATAGGGATATTAGCATGGGCAGTTTTATTAGGAATTGCGTTGAGAAAAGCATCAGAAACTACAAAAGAAATGATTTGTAATTTTTCAGAAGCAATTTCTCAGATTGTAAGATGGATTATTAGCTTTGCACCATTTGGAGTGCTTGGATTAGTATATAAAACGATTTCACAGCAAGGAATAAAGACACTGTTGGACTATGGAAGTTTAATTCTTTTATTAGTAGGAACGATGCTTGTGGATGCATTAATTATTAACCCTATTATTGTATTTGTAGGGATTCGAAAAAATCCATATCCTTTAGTATTAAAATGTCTAAAGGATAGCGGAATCACAGCATTTTTTACAAGAAGTTCCGCAGCAAATATTCCTGTTAATATGAAACTATGCGAAGAGCTTGGTCTTGATGAGGATACTTATTCTGTATCCATTCCATTAGGAGCAACCATTAATATGGGAGGAGCGGCTATTACAATTTCAATTTTATCATTAGCTGCCGCACATACATTAAATATTCAAGTTGATTTAGGAACTGCAATTATATTAAGCGTCTTATCTGCGGTGAGTGCTTGTGGTGCTTCAGGAGTAGCGGGTGGCTCTTTACTCTTAGTTCCATTAGCTTGTAGTTTATTTGGGATTCCAAATGACATTGCAATGCAAGTAGTAGGTGTTGGATTTATTGTTGGAGTTATTCAAGACTCTTGTGAAACAGCAATTAACTCTTCCACAGATGTGCTTTATACAGCAGTAGCGGAATTATCACAGAAAAGAAAAGGGAATTTGTAAGAGAGTATTTTATTTAGAAGTTACGACTTCAGACTTGATTAAGTGATAGTAGTTCACTTTGTTATAGAAATAAGAGTTATAGTAATCGATAAAGGAAAAGAAAAGCCTAGCGATAAGAGATAAAATGGATGTCTCTTTTTGCTAGACTTTTTTTCTTTTACTATTTGTTAAAAAAGTTCTTGACTTTCATTGGAATCGATGATAAGATAAATGACGTTGTCGCTAAAAAACATATAGCGGACAATAAAAAAGATAAAAAAAGTTGTTGACATGAAAAAGGAAATGTGTTAATATATAACACGTTGCAAAAAACAGCAACTCACTCATTTGTTTAAAAGTCAAAAAGAAAAATAAAAAAACTCTTGACAAACAAAACGAAATGAGATATAATAAATAAGCTGTTTCGAAAGAAACGAAAAAAGAAAATTGATAATTGAATAATAAAACAACCTTGAAAATTCCAAGAGATATAAAGATTGAGAAATCAATCGCTGGACAGATGTCCAACATTCTTGGTCGTTGAGAAATCAACAACCCAAACACAGTAAACAAGGGATAAATTAGCCAAGCTAAGTTTTGAACT
>UQVN01000079.1 GCA_900544525.1 uncultured Eubacteriales bacterium | reverse complement strand
TATATGGAAAAGAAAAAATAGAAATGGAAAAGGAGAGTAACAATGGAAATCAGATTTGTTACAGAGCAAAATGCAAAACAGTTACAAGAGCTTTTGGTTCAATTAGGGGATGAAAAGGGAAATTTGTCCAAGTTAAAAGAAACAATAAGGAACTTAGAAAAGAATAAGGACTATGGTTTATTTGGAGCTTTTGAAGGAGAGCAACTGATTGGCTCTGTTATGGGAGTCTGTTGCCAAGATGTTTATGGGGATTGTAGAAAATTTCTTGTAATAGAAAATGTTATTGTGGATCAGAATTATCATGGTAAGGGAGTTGCGAAGCAATTATTTGAAACGATGGAACATTGGTCAAAAGAACGAGATTGCTATTATGCTATTTTAGTATCTGGAATAATACGAGAAAGGGCACATCATTTTTATAAAAAAATGGGATATGCAAAAGAAGTAGGATTTCGAAAATATTATTGAGAAAGATGGTGATAGGGTTGTATTTATTTTTTCTAGCAATTTGGATTATTTTTAATGGAAGAATTACCGTAGAGATTTTTATTTTTGGAATCTTTTTGTCTGGACTACTTTATTGGTTTATTTGTAAGTATATGGACTATAATCCTAAGACAGAATGGAATCGAATTAAAAAATGTGGAAAGGGAATTCGCTATATTTTTGTATTAATAAGAGAAATTATAAAAGCGAATGCACAAGTATTGCATTATATCTTTACGCTAAAAGAAGAAGTAGAGCCAGCGATTATAACATTTAAAACGGATTTAAAGACAGAAAATGCAAAAGTGGCGTTAGCGAATTCGATTACATTGACTCCAGGAACAATTACCGTATCTTTAAAAGATGACACATATGAAGTGCATTGTCTTGATAAAGGCTTATCAGAAGGAATAGAAGATTCTTGCTTTGTGAAATTATTAAAAGAAATGGAGGAAGAATCATGAGCCAATTATTGTATGCCTATCAAGTTGTTTTTACTGTAGCACTTATTATTCTTGCTGTGCTTGTTATTTTATGCCTATTTCGAGCTATTTTAGGACCTTCTATGGCGGATAGAATTGTGGCAATCAATATGATCGGGACATTGACCATTATGATGATAGGAATTTTAGCTATTTATTTGAAAGAGGGATATCTAATTGATGTATGCCTTGTCTATGCTATGTTAAGTTTCCTAGCTGTTATTGTATTAACAAAAATTCATATGTCTCTTTACCTAAGGAAAAAACAGAGGGAGGAAGAGAGAAAGGAGAAGAGCCATGTTTGAATGGATCCGATTTGGAATCGTAGTACTTTTTTTATTTGGTGGTGTTATTGCTGCTTGTTGTGCAGTTTATGGAGTTTATCGCTTTCATTTTGTATTAAATCGGATGCATGCGGCAGCGATTATTGATACGTTAGCACTTTTACTGGTTATTATAGCACTTATTATTTGTAGTGGCATTTCTTTTCAGATGTTAAAATTATTATTAGTGCTTGGGTTTTTATGGTTTGCTAGTCCCGTATCTAGTCATTTAATTAGTCGATTAGAAGTGGAATCAGAGCAAGAGATTGTAAAGAAGGAATGTGAGGTGGAGGAGAAATGACACCATTTGCATATGTATTGCTTACATTTTTATTAGCTTGTGCCATCGCGGTCAGTTTAAGTAAAGATTTATTAAATTCCATTATTATTGTCTTATAGTCTGATTATGTCAATTATATGGATTTTATTAGAATCCCCAGACTTGGCAATAACAGAAGCAGCAGTAGGGGCGGGCATTACAAGTGTGCTATTTTTTGTAACATTGCGAAAAATTCATGCATTAAAGGAGGAGGAATATGAGCAAGAAGAATGAGAAATATGAATCTACTTTATGGTATCGGTTAAAATATTGGGTCAATGGAGAAGAGGAAGACGGTATCGTTGAAAAGGAAACAGACAAATATGAGGCTCATTTAAAAAGGGTGTCAGTAGAAGATCGCGTTTATCGTGCTTTTTTAGAAGTACCAAACGATAGGGAGGAAGAAGAGGCCCATTATGAAGAGTTGAGAAAGGAATTATTAGAATTATCAAAAAGATATGAAACATGGCCAGAGAAGAGAGGCGTAAAAATTTTTAACCGTATTTATCAAGTGGCAGCAGTGATTCTCTGTATTTTTATTATTGGAATTTTGTTAGTGACCGTATCTTATTTACCGGAATTTGGAAATAAAGATAACCCAAGTAATAACGAAGTTTCTGAGCGGTATATTGAAAAAGGATTAGAAGAGACAGGAGCTACGAATATTGTAACAGGTATGATTTTAGATTACCGTGCTTTTGATACATTGGGAGAATCCCATGTATTATTCATTGGGGCTTGTGCTGTTTTAATTCTCCTTAGAGTGGATCAAGTAAAAAAAGAAAATACGACAAAGGAAGAAATAGAAGAAGCGAATACTGAGGAAATTTATGAGAAAGATGAAGATACTATTTTGAAAAAAGTTGCATTCTTTCTCGTTCCAACGATTATTCTATTCGGTATTTATGTTATTTTAAATGGACATTTATCACCAGGAGGAGGATTTTCAGGAGGAGCTATTATAGGAGCAGGACTTATTTTATACTTGAATGCATTTGGTTATAAAAAAATTCAGCGGTTTTTTACTTATAAAACATTCTCTAGAATATCCATTGTTTCTTTACTATGTTATGCTTGTACAAAAGGCTATTCTTTTTATACAGGAGCCAATCATTTAGAAAGCATAGTTCCCCTTGGAACGCCAGGTGCTATTTTAAGTGGAGGTTTTATTTTGCTTTTAAATATTTGTGTTGGAATGGTTGTTGCCTGTACTATGTATGCCTTTTATACACTGTTTCGAAAAGGGGGAATGTAAGGTGTTACAACATTTATTGAATCATTATTACGAGACAGTATCGATCGTTTTATTTGGTATTGGATTTACAATGCTATTACTCAATCGTAATTTGATTAAGAAAATTATGGGGCTTAATATTATGGATACAGCAGTTTATTTATTTTTAGCAGCAAAAGGGTATATTACGGGAAGAGTTGCACCAATTATTGCAGATGGGTTAGCAGGAAAAGAAGCTTTTATTAATCCTGTGCCAAGTGGCCTTGTTTTAACAGGGATTGTCGTATCTGTGAGTGTGACAGCATTAATGCTATCTCTAACAATTCGGCTTTATCGAAGATATCATACATTGGATATTGATGAAATCGCCATGCTTGCAAAGAAGGAGGATTTGTAATGAATTTGGTACAAAATTTTCCTTTTATCACGATTTTATTATGCTTAGCAGGCGGTGTTCTTTGTTCCGTTTTATCTGCAAAAAAAGCACGACGTTTTTGTTTTTCTTTATTAAGCGTAGTAGGAGTGCTTTCTATTTTCACTTTTTATGATGCTTTTATGCGAAAAGAGCCATATGTTTACTCGATGGGACATTTTCCAGCACCTTGGGGAAATGAAATTCGAATTGGGATTTTAGAGTCCTTTATGGCTGTTTTTTTCTGTCTCATTATGCTTTTATCGCTAGCAGGAGGCCTTTATAAAATAATAGAAGAAGTGGAAGAGACAAAACAAAATCTTTATTGGACCATGATAAGTTTGTTAATGAGTTCTATGCTAGCTTTAATTTATACAAATGATTTATTTACCGCTTATGTATTTGTGGAAATTAACACAATTGCAGCGGCAGGACTTATTATGATTCGTAATAATGGGCATAGTATTGTTGCAGCCACAAAATATATGATTATGAGTTTGGTTGGTTCTGGAATGTTATTGCTTAGCATTTCTTTGCTGTATGACTTAACAGGACATTTGCTGATGAGCAATATGAAAACAGAAATTGCCACGATTGCAAAAACAGGAGAGTATCAAGTCCCGCTTACAGTGATTATCGCATTGATTTGTGTTGGAATTGCAATTAAAAGTGCTTTATTTCCCTTTCATACATGGCTTCCAGAAGCCTATGGATATTCCACTGCCTCATCCAGTGCGATTTTATCGAGCCTTGTATCAAAAAGCTATATTTTTCTTTTATTAAAGGTTTTTTATCGTGTTATTGGGATGGAAGTGATTACGGCTCACGGAACCAATTATATTTTATTTTGTTTTGCCATTGCAGGAATGATGATGGGGTCTTTCAATGCCATAAAAGAGCATGATATGAGAAGAATGGTTGCGTATTCTTCGATTGCTCAAATTGGATATATTTATATGGGGATTGGTTTTGGAAGCCAAGCTGGTATGATAGCAGCTGTTTTTCATATTTTATCTCATTCTGCATCAAAAGCTTTATTATTTATCACAACGGCAGGGCTTTCTAGTGTATCGGGAGATAGCAAAGAATTTCGTGATTTAAAAGGCGCAGGAATTCGAAATAAAATGGCGGGAATTGGGTTTTGTGTAGGAGCTTTTTCTATGGTTGGGATTCCACTGTTTGCAGGATTTATTTCAAAAGTATACTTTGCGGAGGCGGCTTTTACGGCATCGCCCATCCAAATGGGTATAGGAATGGCAGCATTAGCCATTAGTACTATTTTAAATGCCGTTTATTTTATGCGAGCAGTGATTTTACTTTACACACCTTCTAAGAAAAAAGAAAAAGAAGGCAAATTTCAAAATCGAATTTCTTTTCATAGTTCCGTTTCTCTTTTTATTAGTTTAAATTTTATTTTAGGATTCGGGTCTTATTATATTATTCGTATGATCGAGCAAGGATTAAGTCGTTTTGCATAGGAGGTAAAAAATGAAAGGTGATATTACGTTGTTGATACCAATCCTGCTTCCTATGATAGCAGGAGGACTTTTATATGTGATTCCGTGGATGAGAGGAAGAAAAAAAGAGAGTATTTATGCTTTTTTTGTAGTGCTTGTTACGTTAGTATCTTCTTTTTTCTTTGCTCATTCAGGGCATCAACTTGTTATGTTTGAAATCATAGATGGAGTCAATATTTATTTTAAAATCGATAAGTTGGGACGTATGTTTTTATTGCTCACAGAATTTATGTGGTTACTTTCTGCCAATTATTCTGAAGTTTATTTAAAACATGAGGAACATACAAGACGTTATACGATGTTTTTTTTAGTTTCATTAGGTGCGATTTTAGGGGTTTGTTGCGCGGGAAATATGATCACAATGTATTTGTTTTATGAATGGATGACACTTTCTTTAGTAGCGCTTGTTTTGCATACACAGACAGCAGATGCCATTGGCGCAGGATTAAAGTTTTTATTTTATTCTGTAGCGGGAGCATTTATGGGCTTTAGTGGAATTGCGGTATTAGCACAGTTTACAAAAGATACTTCTATGGATTTTAAAGCAGGTGGATTTTTGGATATGGGACTTGTAAAGGGACATGAAACATTATTGCTTATTATGGTATTTATTATGATTTTAGGGTTCGGATGTAAGGCAGGAATGTTTCCACTTCATGCATGGTTACCAACGGCTCATCCCGTAGCTCCAGCACCAGCTTCTGCACTTTTTTCGGGAAATGTTACAAAAATGGGAGTGTTAGCGATTTGTCGTGTTGTTTTTTATGGGGTTGGTGTGGATTTTATAAAAGGAACTTGGGTTCAGGAAGTTTGGATTGTACTTTCTTTAATTACGATTATTATGGGTTCTATGTTAGCGTATAAGGAACCTGTTTTAAAAAAGAGATTGGCGTATTCCACTGTGAGTCAAGTTTCTTATATTTTATTTGGACTTGCCTTGTTAAATCCGATTGCCATGATGGGAGCTTTGATGCATATCGTTTTTCATTCCATTGCAAAAAATACCTTGTTTTTAACAGCAGGATCTATTATTTATCGAACAGGAAAACATCGAGTAGAGGAATTAGTTGGTATTGGTAAGCGCATGCCAGTTACTATGTGGGGATTTGTAATGGGGTCTTTAATTTTAATTGGAGTTCCTCCAGCCAGTGCTTTTTTAAGCAAGTGGTATTTGGCACAAGGGGCGATGGAGAGTCAGATAATAGGTATTTGGTGGATAGGCCCAGCTCTTTTATTAGTCAGTGCGATTTTAACAGCGGGATATTTGTTGCCAATTGCGATGAAAGCATTTTTTCCAGGAGTAATAGGAGAGTATGGCACTTATACAAAAAAAGATGTGGCAATGGCTATGAAAGAGCCTGTCGTTATTTATGCTGTCCTTGGTGTAGTATTTGGACTTTATCCAAAACCATTTATGGATTTGCTCACAGTCATTATTCAAGAAGTATTTTAGGAGGGAGTTAAGATGAATTCATGTTTTTTAGTTATTGCAATTTTATTCCCTCTCATTGGAGGGGCTTTTTTACCAATAGTTCCATGGAAAACAAAAAGGATCCAATATATCTATATTGAAGGGATAACCATTTTAACTTCTCTCCTTGTGCTTAGCCTGATCCTATCGACTCCACAAGAGAGTTTCCGATTTGCGAATTTAGCAGGACCTTTAGAGATTACGTTTCATATGGATGGACTTTCTAAAATATTTGCAGGAATTATGGCAGGGCTTTGGCCATTTGCCATCTTATATGCGTTTGAATATATGAAAGAAGAAGGGCATGAAACGAGATTTTTTACCTTTTATTTAATGACGTATGGTGTTGCCAATGGCATCGCTTTTGCAGATAATTTAATGACGCTTTATATGTTTTATGAAATGTTAACGCTTGTAACATTCCCTCTTGTTATGCATTCTATGAGTAAAGCGGCTATAGAAGCAGGGAGAAAGTATGTGTTTTATTCCATTGGAGGAGCAGCATTTGCCTTTATTGGATTTATTTTTATTCTTGGGTATGGAGATACCATTCGTTTTGTATATGGTGGAGTTATTACAAAGGAAGTGACAGGAACAGTTCTCACGTTGTTACAGTCTGCTTATGTCGTATCTGTCATTGGGTTTGGAGTCAAGTCTGCTATGTTTCCGTTTCATGGATGGCTTCCAGTAGCATCGGTAGCGCCTACACCTGTAACTGCACTTTTGCATGCAGTAGCAGTTGTGAATGCAGGAGCCTTTGCTATTATGCGGATCACATACTATAGCTTTGGTACATCTCTTGTGAAAAATACATGGGCACAAAGTATTGTTTTGCTATTGGCAATTGTTACTGTGTTTTATGGTTCTGCAAGAGCAGTAAAGGAACAACATTTTAAAAGAAGGCTTGCCTATTCTACCGTCAGCAATTTATCTTATATTATTTTTGGAACTCTTTTAATGTCACCACTTGGAATGGTAGGTGCACTTGCTCATATGGTATTTCATAGTTTAATGAAAATTGTGCTGTTTTTTTGTGCAGGTGCAATTTTGCATGAAACGAAGAGAGAATATATTTTTGAACTAACAGGGCTTGCTAGAAAAATGCCAAAGTTAATGGTCTGTTTTACGTTATCTGCTTTTGCTCTTGTTGGCGTTCCACCACTGACTGGCTTTCTTAGCAAATGGTATTTACTACAAGCCGCCATTAAAGAGGGAACTCCAATTGCTTATATTGGACTAGCAGTGCTTATGATATCTGCCTTTTTCACGGCTCTTTATTTATTTACGATTGTTGCAAGAGTGTATTCTCCAAGAAGAGAGTTTGATTATACAAGTCTTGGACAAGTAAAAGATCCCAATTGGTTCATGCTCCTACCTATGGGATTGTTTTGTGGTATCACCATTTTCTTCGCGCTCCATTCTTTACCACTGATTCATTATTTTCAAGCAGTAGCAAATGGAACTGTATAAGGAGGGGAAAGAACAATGAATGAAAAAATAATAATAGCACTTATTTTATGGCCTTGTCTTAGTGCAGTTTTTTGTTTTACCATTGGCAGAAAAAATAGTCGAATTCGAAACAATGTGGCAGATATTATGATAGGAATTGAGATTTTCTTATATCTACTAGCTGTTTGGGAATTTTATAAAGAAGGAATGGCAATGGAACTCGTATTGCCAAATGTCTGTGGACTTGGAGTTTCTTTTCGATTGGATGAATTTCGGATTCTCTATAGTGGCATTGCGATTTATATGTGGTTTATGTCCACGATCTTTTCAAAAGAATATTTTAGGCATCACCAAAATCGAAACCGATATTATTTCTTCTTATTGTTTACACTAGGAGTTACCATAGGAGTATTTTTATCCAATGACTTTTTTACTCTTTATATTTTCTTTGAATTGATGTCATTGGCTTCTTACGTATGGGTAGTGCAAGAAGAGACAAAAGAAGCCATTCGTGCAGGGGAAACGTATATGGCCATTGCGATTATTGGCGGTATGGTTTTACTGATGGGACTATTTTTATTGTATTATGAAGCAGGAAGTCTTGATTTTACAACGATTCATCGTTTGTTTCTGGAAAAAAGAAATGCCACAGTTTTTGTGGCAGGTAGTTGTATGCTCTTTGGGTTTGGAGCAAAAGCAGGAATGTTTCCATTGCATATCTGGTTGCCAAAATCTCATCCTGTGGCACCAGCACCAGCCTCTGCTTTATTATCTGGAATTTTAACAAAAACAGGAATTTATGGTGTATTGCTCTTATGCTTATCCGTATTTTTTGAAGATAAGCTATTTGCAACGATTGTTTTGTTGCTTGGAAGCCTTACTATGCTAGTTGGAGCAATACTTGCGGTATTTGGTATTGATTTAAAACGTATTTTTGCTTGTTCTTCCGTATCTCAAATTGGTTTTATTTTGGTTGGATGTTCCATGATTGGAATACTTGGAAAAGAAAATGGCCTAGCGGTACAAGGAACGGTACTTCATATGGTAAATCATTCCTTGTTTAAACTAACACTTTTTTTAATTGCGGGAGCTATTTATCAAAATACGCATCAACTAGATTTGAATCAAATAGAAGGATTTGGATATGGAAAGCCATTTCTAAAAATTTGTTATACAGTTGCGGGATTGGGTATTAGTGGAATTCCTCTTTTTAGTGGTTATGTGAGCAAAACACTTTTACATGAAAGTATTGTGGAAGGCAGTGTAATAATGGCAGAAACGGAATTAGGAATTTTGTTATCCATCGTTGAATGGTTATTCTTAATAACAGGAGGACTTACATTTGCTTATATATTAAAGGCAGGAGTTGCTATTTTTTATGAAAAAGGGAAACAGCCATGGGAGAAGGGGCCTTATTTAAATCCAATGGGACGCATTGCCATCGGAGTTACTACATTTCTTTTATTATGCATGGGACTTTTGCCAAAAATTATGATGGATCCAATAGCAGAATATGTAAAAGGATTTTTTTATGAGAAAGAATTCCATCCGATTGCTTATTTTTCTTTTGGGAATCTAAAAGGAGCTATGATTTCCATTGCCATTGGATTGCTTGTCTATTTTTTCTTTATTCGAAAAAGGTTGATGAAAAAAGGAGAAGAAGGATATCAATATTTCGATTGTTGGCCAAAATGGCTCGATTTAGAAAATGGCCTTTATCGTCCTGTGTTATTGAGTTTTCTTCCATTTATAATGGCATTTTTATGTCGTATCCTTTCAAGGATTACCGATGGCTTTGTTGTTGTTCTTCATCAGACTGTGTTAAAACCAGCAAAGACAAGACAATATGTGCCAATTGGTTCTAAATTTACTGATTTTTTAGGACGAATGGTAGATGAAGTTGTCGTTGGACTCAATAAGACAATTTGTAAGAAAAAACCGATTAAGAAATTGTTTGTAGAATTATTTGCTTTTGCCAGAATAGAAGCAAAGAGAACAAATCGATTAGTTGGAAGAAGTGTTTCCTTTGGTCTTTTAATGGCTTGTGTTGGTTTGATGATCACATTAGTTTACTTATTGACGACTATGTAAAAAAGAGTGATCGTTTATGGAAAAGTGAATTATGGTGTGATAAAAAGAGTTGGATTTTCCAGCTCTTTTTATTGTTTATGTGGAGGTAATGACTCAAATCCGTCTATTTCTCTCATTGACTTTTTATGCGATGAATACTATAATTGATAGTTGCTAATACAACTATTGCAAATGCATAATTAAATGTCTGTTTTAGGAAGAAAATGTATATTAGTAATAGAATAAAAATGTTAGGAGGAGACATATGTTTCGAAAATTGTTAAGCTATTTGGGGAAATATAAGAAGACTGCAATTATTGCTATGTTTTGTGTATCAGCAGAAGTTGCATTTGAACTTATCATTCCGTTTATTATGGCAGATATTGTAGATGTCGGTGTTGCCACAGGAGATAGGAATTATATTCTCTCAAAAGGGGCTATGATGCTTCTTTGTGCCTTGATTGCCTTAGGGCTTGGAATCGGCAGTGCTTATTTTTCAGCAGTTGCAGGACAGGGACTAGGAGCAGAACTTCGAAAGGCAGAATATAAAAAGATTCAGAGTTTTTCTTTTGCCAATACGGATAAATTCCGCACATCTTCGTTAATTACACGATTGACGAGTGATATTACAACCATTCAAAACTCATTTTCTACAGGGTTAAGACCAGCTTGTCGCGCACCCATTATGATGATTATGGGGTTGGGATTATCGATTTATATCAACTGGCAATTAGCATTGGTGTTTTTTGTTGGAGCTCCTGTGCTTGGAATTTTATTATTTCTAATTATTAGAAAAGTGCGTCCATTGTATGCAAAGATGCAAGGGGCAATTGACTTAGTAAACCGTGTTATCCAAGAAAATTTGACAGCCATTCGCGTTGTAAAGGCCTATGTAAGAGGCGATTATGAAATGCAGAAATTTTATGAAGTGAATCAAAATTGGCGAGGAATTTCTGAAAGAGCTTTTCGATTAGCTTCTATGAATATGGCAGCGATGCAGCTTGTTATGTATACAACTATTTTATGTATTTTGTGGTTCGGTGGCAAACTAATTTTAGGCGGAAGTATGAAAGTAGGAGAGTTAACAGGATTTTTAAGCTATGTTCTTCAGATTTTAAACTCTCTTATGATGATTTCTAATGTCTTTCTTATGATGACTCGTGCCTTGACTTCTGGAAGACGTATTATGGAAGTTATGGACGAAAAAGTGACATTGACTGATGAGGATGCAACGGATATTACAGTGGAACGAGGAGAGATTGTGTTTGAAAACGTTTCCTTCAAATACAAAGAAAAAGCGAAGGAAAAAGTGTTGTCCAATATCTCTTTCCACATCAAGGCAGGTCAAACGGTTGGAATTATTGGCCAAACAGGTTCTGCAAAATCAACGCTTGTACAGTTGATTCCAAGACTTTATGATGCCACAGAAGGTCAGATTTATATTGATGGAAAACCGATCCAGCAATATAAATTAACTCATTTAAGGGATTCCATTGCTATGGTTTTACAAAAAAATACGCTGTTTAGTGGAACGGTGAAGGAAAATCTTCGCTGGGGAAAAGAAGATGCTACGGATCAAGAAATCGAGGAGGCTTGTGCCATCGCTTGTGTGGATGAATTTATCGATCGGTTAAAAGATGGATACGATACAGAACTTGGGCAAGGAGGAAGCAATGTATCTGGTGGACAAAAACAACGCCTTTGCATTGCGAGAGCGATTTTAAAACGTCCAAAAGTATTAATTTTAGATGATTCTACAAGTGCAGTAGATACTGCCACAGAAGGAAAGATTCGAGAAGGTCTTCAAAAGACATTGGCAGATACGACTAAAATTATTATTGCCCAAAGAATTACATCCGTACTTCATGCGGATCAGATTATTATTTTGGATAATGGAAAAGTAAATGCCATTGGCGATCATGAAACATTGTTAAAAACCAATGAGATTTATCAAGATATTTATTATTCTCAACAGGAAGGAGCAGGATTATAATGGCAAAACTTACTGGATATAAACGCCCAAAGGATACAAAAAAGACATTGCAAAAACTCCTTGCCTATCTTGGACATTATAAGTGGTCACTTCTTGTTGTAGCAATTTTAGTTGTGATCAGCAGTGGAGCAAATATATTAGGGACTTATTTATTAAAGCCAGTCATCAATAACTATATCCTTCCAGGGAATATAAAAGGATTGATTCAAATGTTAATTGGGATGGCAATTATGTATGGCTGTGGCGTTTTAGCTACATTTTTTTATAATCGAATTATGGTAAAGACAGCACAAAAGGTAGTCAGTGAAATTCGACAAGATCTCTTTCAGCACACACAGAAGTTACCACTGAAATACTTTGATGCTCATACTCATGGAGAGTTAATGAGTCGTTTTACTAATGATGTGGATACGATTACCGATGCTCTTAATAATAGCTTTGCGCTGTTAATTCAAAGTTTTATTACCATTACAGGAACGATAGCAATGCTTCTAGTATTAAGCGTTCGCCTTTCTCTTATTGTTATTTTCTTCTTATTTTTAATGTTTTTATTCATTAAATATAATGGAAGAAG
>UQVN01000078.1 GCA_900544525.1 uncultured Eubacteriales bacterium | reverse complement strand
TTTTGCCACGTTGAAAATTTATTCTCCCATAAAAAAGCCCAGCCATTGCTACTTGTGCGATTTTAGCCTTTCAACAAGTTTGGTCCAATGTGGAAACTTCTAACCTATATATTGATAACGATGGAATGAAGACATTACCATTTTACTTAAATACATTTATTAGTTTAAATAATAATAATGTAGCGGGACAAGGAATAGCAGCAGCAGGAGCTTTGCTTTTATTTTTACCAAACTTCTTAATGTTCCTTGTACTTCGTAAGAGCTTTATGAACACGATGGCAAATTCTGGACTGAAATAAAAAAGGGGAGGCAACGTATGAAAAACAGAATAAGAAAGCTCTTGATTGGAGTGTTCACATTGTTGTTGGCATTACCCCTTCCAGTTGCAGAAGTATTTGCAGAAGTGCCATATAAAACTTATATGGTAGATGGATATGGAAGGATATTAGAAACACAAACCGCTTATACTCCAGTGCAAGCGATTACAAGAGTGGGGGAAGTTTCCTTTGAAACGCCAAGAGATTTGACGATTTCAAAAGAAGGACTCCTTTATATTGCAGATTCTTCTAAAAAAGTAATTTTGGTTTCTGATAAAGAAGGAAATCTGATTCAGACAATTGGAGAAGGTGTGTTAGTATCTCCAACCGGTGTGAGCGTCACGAAAGATAATACGATTTATGTGGCAGATCAAGGAGCTCAAAAGATTTTTGTCTTTAACAAAAAAGGAAAATTAATCAAAGAATATGGAAGACCAGATTCTCCTATTTATGGGGAAAAACAGAGTTTTAAACCGACGAAGATCACCGTTAATAATGGTGGGAATATGTATGTGATATGCGAAGGAAATACCAACGGTATTGTACAGATTAGTCCTTCTAACGAAGGTTCTTTTTTAGGGTATTTTGGAACCAACTACACCTTTTTAAATCCATTACAGATGATTCAACGAATCATTTTAAACGATGCCCAAAGAGCCAAATTATTAGGAAATATTCCATCGACACCGACGAACTTTTGTATCGATGACAATGGGCTTATCTATACGGTAACACAAGGAAATAAAAGTTACACATTAAAAAAATTAAATATTGCAGGAACAAACCTATTAGGAGAAGACGATTATTATGCGGATCTTCCAGTGGCGGTCACAACAGGAAATTATGACAACGTCTTTGTAGCAGATAACGATGGATATGTCTATGAATATAACAGCGAAGGGGAACTGCTTTTTGTATTTGGTGGTCGTGACGATGGACGATATCGAATTGGACTCTGTTCCAAAGTAGAAGCCATTGCAGTAGATGAAGAAGATAATATTTATCTGTTAGATTCGGATAAACGTCAAATTCATATATTTCGACCAACAGAGTTTACCGATAACTTACATAATGCGTTGTACTTATATTCCAAAGGACGCTACACGAAAAGTAAAGAACCTCTTACTGAAGTGCTTACAATGAATAGCTTGTTTGATTATGCCAATAAAGCTATGGGAAGAGCGTATTTACAAGAAGAAAACTATGAAGAGGCGTTGCGATATGCAAGACTTTCCAAAGATTATGATGGATATTCCGATGCTTTTTGGGAGATTCGAAATCTATGGCTTCAAGAAAATTTAGTAACTGCCTTTTTACTATTGGTAGGAATTTTCGTTGGAATTAAAATACTACGAGTGATTCAAAGAAAATATCATGTTTTTCAGCCTGTGTTATCGAAAGTTCATCAGGTAGGGCAAATAAAACTTGTCACACAAGTGCGATATGGAACGTATTTTATGAAACATCCGATTGATGGCTGTTATGGGGTGCGCAAAGAAGGAAAGAATTCTTACCTTTGTGCTAACTTATTGCTAAGTGCTTTCGTTATTATTTGGATTATTAATAAATATTATTGTGGATTTTTATTCCGAACTGTTGTGGAAGGAAGATATAACTTAGTCTCCGACATCGGAGGAATTTTAATTGTGTTCTTTTCCATTGTAATTTGTAACTACTTAGTCGTTACGATTAATGAAGGAGAAGGATCATTTCGTCAGGTGTATTGCGGATTTGCTTATTGTTTCGTGCCATTTTTACTGTTGAAACCATTCGTTATTATTATAAGCAACGTAATTACTTATAACGAGCAGTTTATTGTAAAATTTTTGAATTTATTTATTGTGGCTTGGATGTTAGTTCTTCTTTTTGTCATGATAAAAGAAATTAATAACTACTCCGTGTTACAGACAATAAAAATCATTTTATTAACCTTATTTACGTTATTAATTATGGCGTTAGTCGTATTTATTATTTATATGTTATTTACACAAGTCATCAACTTCGTTGTGACATTAATAAGAGAGGTGGTGTATCGGTTTGAATAAAAAACGGTTCAGTAAAAAAACTTTTGCATTGCTTTTGTCAGCGATGCTCGCGTTTCATACAGTGACAGCAGGTGCTGTTGTAGGGGATGAAAATGCCGATACAAAGCAGTCTACAGCCACAGAGATGACAGAAAATACGACGGCGACGGAAAATACAACCGAAGGAGAAGCTACAAATAGTACCAGTGGAGGAACCGTTGGAGAAGCCGTTGATAGTACAGGGGTTGTACAGCTTTCCAATGAAAAAGCCGTAGAACAGGCCATTTATCCAGAGTCAAAAGAAGAGATTATGGGGCATAAACGCATTGTATCAAAAGGTAATTATGAAATGTATTTAAAAGAAGAAACCCTTTCTATTTTGATTCGAGATAAGAAAACAGGGGCCATTATGGAATCCACAGTTCAGGATAATGATGGAAAAAGTAATGCCGCTTGGCAAGGGTTTATGCAGTCAGGGATTGCCATTGAATTACAAGAAGATGTCAATACACAACAGCCAAAACTAGATTTAATAAATTCTGGGGCGGAAATTAATGTGACAGTGGGAACCGATGGATTTGTGGCTAAGGTTGTCTATCCAAAACAACAGATTTCATTAGAGCTTCAAGTGACACTTAACGACGATGGAAGTTTTATTGCAAAAATTCCAGATGATTCCATTGTAGAAGAGTCAGAAAAGTCAAAAATTGGAAATCTCTATGTTTATCCATTTTTAGGATATACCTATTTAGGGGAACGAAAAGGATATATGCTCGTTCCCGATGGGAATGGAGCTTTAATCAACTTAGAGGATAAAGAAGGACGTTTCTCTATGGCATACTCTCAAAAGGTCTATGGAAGCGATATTGGAATTGATTCCTCTTATGTACTTTCTCTCTTCTGGGATTCTTATCAAACAGTAAACGATGGAGAGAATATTATGGCCCCTGTCTATGGAATGGTGCATACGGATTCGGATATGGGATATTTAGCCATTATTGAAAGTGGAGCAGAAGCAGCGACCATTGAGGCGTATCCAAATGGTGCTTATACAAACTATAACTGGATTTCGGCAAAGTTTATGAAACATACGGTTTATACACAGCCAACGTCAAAGTCTGGTGGTTCTGTTTCCAGAGTAACCGATAAAATTCCATATGATATTCAAATTCGATATAACTTTGTAGGAAAAGGAGAAGCCGATTATACAGGGCTTGCAAAATCATATCGCCAATATTTATTGAAAGAAGGCGGATTAGAGGCGACGGATCAGGGATTTAAAATTCGTTTAGATTTCCTTGGAACGGAGCGAGAAAACTGGCTGTTTTTTAAACGGGCGGTCACAATGACAACGGTGGAACAGATTCAAACAATTTATAAAGAATTAGAGGAAGTTGGAGTGACTGATATCCTTTCTTTTTATAAAGGCTGGCAAAAAGGTGGAGTTTATAGCTTGCCGGTTGCCGATTATAAAGCAGATTCTAAAATTGGTGGTACAAAAGCGTTAACAGAGCTTATAGAGGAAACGAAAGACACAAATATTGATTTTTATTTATATACGGATGGTCTTCGTGCCAATCCAGATACCGGCAATACGACGTTTCATGTTGTGAAAAAAATTGATAAACGTCTGTATCAGGAAGAGACGTATCAAGAAGTCTATGAAACGATGAAGTTTTTGACACCAACGAGAAGCAAAACCCTTTTAAATCAGTTGACAAAAGAGATGAAACAAAAAGGGATACAAAAGTTAGCCTTAAATGGCGTTGGAAACACATTATTTACTTGGACTTATAATGGAAAATCTCATATGCGTTCCGATACGTTACAAGAATATGACAGCATGTTTTCTGAATTAAAACAAAACACAGATTTAATCTTAGATGAGCCATTTGCCCCTTATTGGAAATATATCGATGGAATTACTGATATGCCAGTTTCCGACTCGGACTACATTTTTACCGATAAAAGTATTCCGTTTTTATCCATCGCATTAAAAGGGGTTATGCCAATGTATGCCGATTATACGAATTTTGAGGCGGATAAACAGAAGTTTTTCTTAAAATTAGTGGAAACAGGAATTTATCCATCGTTTTACTTAACATGGGAAGATCCAAGTGAATTAATCAATACCAATTCCAACTTCCTCTATACATCAAAATATAGCACTTATAAAAAAGAGATTCAGGAATATTATGATGAGCTTAAGAGTTTAAACGACAAGGTAGCAAATGCTACTATTGAAGATCATAAAACGAATGGAGATCTTGTCGTTGTCACATATTCCAATGGAACAAAAGTATATGTAAACTATGGTGAAAAACAAGTGGAAGAGGATGGTGAAAGAATCCCAGCATTATCATATAAGGTAGGTGGTACAGAGTGAGACAGAAAAGCGAATCAAACAAAAAGTATCGACCAGGGCGATTGCAAGCAAGAGAAGATAGAGTTGGGTATTTATTCGTAGCTCCTTGGATGCTTGGTGCTATTATTTTTGTCATCTATCCTCTTTTTCAATCCTTTGTTTTTGCCCTTAATAAAATTAAGATGACGCCAAAAGGAAGAATTAGCACCTTTGTCGGAATGAAGAATTTTACAAACATTTGGGCAGAAGATCCAGACTTTGTGACAAACCTTATGACGTATCTGGCAGAAACTATATTAGCCATACCAGTTATTGTTGTATTTGCTTTAATGATTGCCATGTTATTAAACGGCAAAATCAAATGTAGAGGATTTTTTCGATTAATTTTCTTCTTGCCCGTCATTATTGCCAGTGGACCTGTTATGAATCAGTTGACGGATCAAGGGGCCGCAACAATACCAGTTATGGACGCTACCATGATAGAGCAGATGCTCGAGCAATATTTACCACACTTTTTAGCAGAGCCTATTGGAAGTGTATTTTCAAACTTTGTTATGTTGCTCTGGTATTCTGGGGTCCAGATTTTACTCTTTTTAGCAGCTTTACAAAAAATCGATGCTTCTTTATATGAGGCAGCAAAGATTGATGGTGGTTCCGGTTGGGAATGTTTTTGGAAAATTACATTACCAACGATTAAACCGATGATTTTATTAAATGCCATTTATACGGTTGTTTTTATGTCAAACAACGAGCAAAACGATATTATTAACTTAATCTATACAACCATGTTTTCCGTTGATGGAGGATATGGTTATGCATCGGCAATGGCATGGATGTATTCTATTATTGAGCTGTTTATGATTGGCGTTGTAACGTTAATCATTGCTGGTCGAAAAGATGAATATGAAAAAAATATAAAAAGGCATAAAAAGCAGATGAGAAAACAAGCTCGTCTACAACGGAAGCTGGAAAGGAGGAGAGTAAGACATGAAACAAAGAGGAGAAGGGAACAAAGGAAGGCGATTACAACAAAATAAGGTGGTGCCCCTTTATAAGAGAAGCAAAAAAGATGCTATAAAACGGTTTTTATTTGGAAGTAAAGATAAAGAAGGAATTGGTAAGCAAACCGTGGTCTATGTTTTATTATTTAGTATTGGATTTGTTTACTTATATCCCCTCTTATATATGATAAGCAAAAGTTTTATGTCAGTGGATGACTTATTGGACACTTCCATTAACTGGTTACCAAGTACCTTATATTTAGCCAATTATGAAAATGCGGCAAAGGCAATGGATTTTTGGAATACATTAAAAGATTCCATTATTGTAGCAGGTGTTCCGACCTTAATCAATATGTTCGTCTGTGCCGTCATTGGATACGGATTTGCCCGTTATGACTTTCGTGGGAAGAAACTGATGATGGGAATTTTATTATTCTCTTTTGTCCTTCCACCACAGATTACAATGATGCCAACGTATGTTTTATATTCGGATATTGGCATTTTAAATTCCTTAAAGGCATTTATCATTCCTGCTATTTTAGGTCAGGGATTAAAAAGTCAATTGTACATTTTAGTATTTTACCAATTTTTTAAACAGGTGCCAAAGGCATTAATTGAAGCGGCAAAAATTGATGGAGCAGGTCATTTAAAAGCATTCTTTAAAATCGCATTACCTTCTGCCGCACCAGCCATATTAGTTGTATTTTTATTTTCTATCGTATGGTATTGGAACGAAGCGTATTTAACCCAATTGTATGTGGTAGGGGCATTTGCGGGTACCGATAGTTTTAATACACTCGTTGTTGCATTAAAAACATTTGAAGATAGTTATAATTCAGCGGCCAGTGTTGCCAATAGTCAAATGATCAATATTAACGAGTCTATTAAAATGGCAGCTACGATGCTTAGCATTTTACCATTGCTTTTGATGTATTTAGTTCTTCAAAGAAACTTTGTAGAAAGTATTGATCGTACGGGGATTACGGGAGAATAAACGGCAAATACAAGCTGTTATTCAATAAAAGCAAAAAATATTTTAAGGAAGAAGGAGGGTTTCATAATGAAATCAAGAAAATTTTTGAATGTTGCTTTGGCTGCGACTATGGTTATGACAATGGCAGCTTCCTTGCTTACAGGGTGTGGCGGCAGTAAGAATGACAAAAAAAGTGAAGGTGATACTTCAAAATCTACGGTGGCAGAAAGTTCAGGAGGAGAAAGCACAGGGCTTCCAGAGATGACAAGTGATGAAATCACATTGACTTATGTTCATTTTGATAACGATCCACTTGTACAATTTTTAGCCAAAAAGTTTATGGAAAAGTATCCAAACATTACAGTAAAGACCCAGTATTATGTAGCGGATGCAGAGTACAATAATACTTTGCTCAATATGGTGCAGACAGGGGATACACCAGACTGCTTTATGATTCTTGGAAACTGTGATTTTGCTCTTTCCAATGGATTATTAGGTGATATGACAGAGTATTGGGAAAAGGATGAAGAAAATCAAGCGATTCTTCCAACCATCAATTCAGCAAAAATGGGATATTATGGAACCGATATGAAATTGGCAACACCAATGAAATTCTTCCCTGATATTGTATATGCAGATAAGGCAGTATTTGACAAATTAAATGTGGAAATGCCACCAACAGACTGGACATGGGATCAGATGGTACAATCTTTTAAAGATGTAACATCTCCAGATCAAGGAATTTATGGATTTAACCAGTTCCACTCAATTGTAACGTATTATCCAATTGCGGCGGATAAAAATTGTATTGGTGAATTTGGATGGAATGGTGAATCTTATGATATGAGTTATTGGGCAGAAGGGGTTAACACTTGGGCAGAACTTGTAAATGGTAAATATCATGCCCCATACTTTGATACAGACGAAGCAGAAGCATGGTTAGGCGACCGCACAATGTGGGCAGGATATTCAGGAAAAATCGGATATCAGCTCGATGCGTTCTGGACCTATTTAAACTTATTTGATACAGCAGACTATCGAAGCAAAGGTATGGAATTTGTACCTTATACAACTCCTAATGTAGAAGGTGGTTCTGGAAATAAGCTAGGCGTTTTTGACTTTGGTGGAATTTCCTCTTCTACAGAACACCCAAGAGAAGCTTATGAATTATTAAAATTCATGGGTTGGGGAGTTGATGGCTGGAAAGCAAAACTTGAGGCATATAAAACAGTAACAGCAGAAGATGGAACTCCAATTTGGCAACAGTCTATGCCAGCTCCAATTACAACGGATGAAGATATTTGGAGTGAATTTACACAATCTTACTTCCCAACAGCAAATAGAACGATTGATTCTGTCGTTGATACTCGTACAGGAGAAGCCATTGCTAGCAAAGAAGAAGATGAAAAATATGGAACGTATTGGGACGATTATTTTGCAAACTGTAAAAATATCATTCCATTTGGTGATACACAAATCCCTGGATTTGCAGATTTTATTGCCAATGCGTACGCAGGAATTGAAGATTCCGTTTTAAATGGTGGAAACGCTTCTGACTATATTGAGGAATTAAATAAAAAAGCAGAAGAAGCACATGCGGCTGCAATGGAAGCTATTGAAGAAATGTATGGAAAATAGAGGATGAAAATAAGGCCGTTGTAAAAGAAAATGCTTTTACAACAGCCCCCATAAAAAGGGTGAAAGAGAGGGTAACATGAAAGCGTCACAAGTAAAAAATACAGGATATAACGAACCTTTTATTGCACAAAGAGCCGATCCTTTTATTGGAAAAGCCCCTGATGGCACCTATTACTTTACAGCATCTGTTCCGGAATACGATCGGTTAGTATTGCGCCATGCAAAGACGATTGCACAATTAAAGGATGCAAAAGAAGTAGAAATTTGGCATAAACATGAAAGTGGACCACAAAGTAAACATATTTGGGCGCCAGAAATTCACTATGTTTTTGGAAAATGGCATATGTATTATGCGGCTGGCGAAGCAGAAGATATATGGAAAATTCGTCCGTATGTATTGCAGTGCCAAAGCGATGATCCGATGAAAGGGCCTTGGAAAGAATTAGGAGCAATGAAACCAGCAAAAGAAGATAGCTACTCTCTTCGCTCTTTTTCTCTTGATGCTACTATTTTAGAACATAAAGGACGATGCTATTATATTTGGGCAGAAAAAACAGGAGTGGGAAAACAGATTTCCAATCTGTATATTGCAGAGATGGAGTCTGCCAATCAGCTAAAGACAGCACAAGTTTTGTTGACGACTCCAGATTATGACTGGGAACGAGTGGATTTTTGGGTCAATGAAGGTCCAGCCATTTTAAAACATGATGGTAAGATCTTTTTGACTTATTCTGCAAGTGGTACAGGCGCTTGCTACTGCATGGGACTTTTAAGTGTAGAAGAGGATGCAGAAATTTTAGATCCTCGTGTTTGGAAAAAGGAACGTTTTCCTGTGCTTGCCACAGACGAAGAAAAGGGAATTTATGGTCCAGGGCATAATTCTTTTGTAAAGGCAGAAGATGGAGAAACAGATCTTTGTGTATTCCATTTTCGACAATATGATGAAATAACAGGAGATCCGCTATATGATCCAAACCGACACACAAAGATTATGAAAGTGGGTTGGAAAGAGGATGGAACTCCTAGTTTTCAATATGAAAAATAAGCATGAAATTGGAAGGAGATAGTATATTCATGGCAAAATTAGTAATTAACACAAATCGAAAATTGAATAAAATTCATAAAGAGATTCAAGGACATTTTTCAGAACATCTTGGTCGTTGTATTTATGAAGGAATTTATGTGGGAGAAGAGTCAGAAATTCCAAATGTGAACGGTATGCGCACCGATGTTGTAGAAGCGTTAAAACAGATCAAAGTGCCAGTTCTTCGTTGGCCAGGAGGCTGTTTTGCCGATGAATATCATTGGAAAGATGGTATTGGACCAAAAGAAGAGAGAAAGAAAATCGTTAATACCCATTGGGGTGGCGTTGTAGAAGATAATAGTTTTGGAACTCATGAGTTTTTTGAACTTTGTCGTCAGCTTGGTTGTGAAACTTATGTCAATGGAAATATGGGAAGTGGAACGGTGCAAGAGATGTCAGAATGGGTAGAATATATGACATTTGAAGGTATCTCTCCTATGGCTGAATTAAGAGAAAAAAATGGACAAAAAGAAGCTTGGAACGTGGATTTCTTTGGTGTTGGAAATGAAAACTGGGGCTGTGGAGGAAATATGAATCCAGAATTTTATGGAAATATGTATCGCAGATATCAGACCTATGTTCGTTGCTATGATCCAAAACGTCCGATTAAAAAAATTGCTTGTGGTGCGAATGTTGATGACTACGATTGGACAGAACAAGTGATGAAGACAACGTTTAAAAGATGTCCTGACTTTTTACATGGATTTATGGATGGATTATCTCTTCATTATTATACGCATCCAGGCGGATGGGAAAACAAAGGAAGTGCCACAGACTTTGATGAAAAAATGTGGTATCAGACAATGAAAAAGACATGGTATATGGAGGAACTCATTCGTCGTCATGGTGCAATTATGGATCAATATGATCCGGAAAAGAAAGTGGGAATGATTATTGATGAATGGGGAACATGGTATGATGTGGAACCAGGAACAAATCCAGGGTTTTTATATCAGCAAAATACAATGAGAGATGCGTTAGTTGCAGGAATTAACTTAAATATTTTCAATAAACATAGCGATCGTATTCAGATGGCAAACCTTGCCCAGATGGTGAATGTATTGCAAGCAGTTCTTTTAACAGAGGGAGAAAAGATGATTAAAACTCCAACGTATCATGTGTTTGATATGTATAAATATCATCAAGATGCAATGTTATTAGATAGTAATATTGAAGTGGAAGAAGTGGGATTAGAAGACCACAACATGGTACCAAACTTAAGTGAATCCGTATCCATTGATGAACAAAATATCATGCATATTACGGTTACAAACTTAGATCTTGAAAAGAGCTATCCGATTGATGCAACAATTCTCGGTTCTCATGCAAAAGAGATCAAAGGGGAAATTGTAACGGGACAAATGAGAGATAAAAACACATTTGAAAATCCAGAAGAAGTAAAAGTAGAACCATTTAATGAAGTAACAGAAACAAAAGAAGGAATTCAATTTACAATTCCAGCTTGTAGCGTATTGCATTTAGCGGTTTCTTTATAAGGATAACAGAAATGGTGAGAAACTTATTTTATGAGTTTCTCACCATTTTTTTACTTTTTTACTATTTTAGTTTTTCTTATTTGCTTCCGCCATCTTCATCGCACGGACCTTTAATGGAAGTCCGAATAATGTGATAAAGCCATCAGCATCATGATGATCGTAAAGCTCGCCTGTTGTAAAGGAAGCTAAAGACTCGCTATATAAACTATATGGAGAAGTGGTACCAGCTTTCATAATATTTCCTTTATAAAGTTTGAATTTTACTTCACCAGTGACATATTCTTGTGTTACATCTACAAAGGCTTGAATGGCTTCACGAAGAGGAGTAAACCATTTTCCTTCGTAGACGATTTGAGCAAACTTATTGCCCATATCTTTTTTTGTTTCCATTGTGGCGCGATCAAGCACTAATTCTTCTAGTTGAGCGTGGGCTTCCATAAGAATAGTTCCACCAGGTGTTTCATAAACACCGCGAGATTTCATACCTACAACACGGTTTTCTACAATATCCACGATACCGATTCCATGTTTTCCACCTAGTTCATTTAACTTTGTAATAATTTCTGACACTTTCATTTTTTCTCCGTTAAGAGAAGTTGGAATCCCTTTTTCAAATGTCATTGTCACATATTCTCCTTCGTCAGGAGCTTTTTCTGGAGAGACACCAAGGACTAATAAGTGTTCGTAGTTTGGTTCACAAGCAGGATCTTCAAGTTCTAAGCCTTCGTGACTAATATGCCATAAGTTGCGGTCACGGCTATAGCTGCTATCTGCAGAAAATGGAAGATCGATTCCATGCTGTTTGCAATATTCAATTTCATCTTCACGAGATTGCATGGTCCAAACATCAGTCATACGCCAAGGAGCGATAATTTTTAAGTCAGGTGCTAACGCTTTAATTCCAAGTTCAAAACGAATTTGATCGTTTCCTTTTCCTGTGGCACCATGGCAGATGGCAGTGGCGCCTTCTTTTCTAGCGATTTCCACTAATTTTTTTGCGATGCCAGGACGAGCCATAGAAGTTCCGAGTAAATATTTATTTTCATAGACAGCACCAGCTTTTACACATGGCATAATGTAGTCATCACAAAATTCATCTACAATGTTTTCAATATAAAGTTTGGAAGCGCCAGATAATTTTGCTCTTTCTTCTAATCCATCCAGTTCTTCTCCTTGACCGCAGTCAACACAACAACAAATAACATCATAGTTAAAGTTTTCTTTTAACCAAGGAATAATAGCAGTTGTATCAAGACCGCCAGAATATGCTAAAACGACTTTTTCTTTCATAATGAGATCCTCCAATCACCAATTCTTTTTAATGCTATTGTATCAATTTTTTCTGTTGGTATTTACTATACTACTAAAATGCATATTATGCAATAGAAAAATGAATATTTATTGTATTTTTATTTATACAAAGAGGAGGTGGAAATGATTCCTATATGAAAAAAAGAAAGGAATA
>UQVN01000077.1 GCA_900544525.1 uncultured Eubacteriales bacterium | reverse complement strand
AAGGAATGATTGCAGAAGGAAGAGAAATTGCGAAAATCCATCCAAATATGGTTGTGAAAATTCCAATGACGGTGGAAGGTTTAAAAGCAGTCAAAGTTCTTTCAAGAGAAGGAATTAAAACCAATGTGACTCTTATTTTTACAGCAGCGCAAGCGTTATTAGCGGCAAGAGCAGGGGCTACTTATGTATCTCCATTTTTAGGACGTTTAGATGATATCTCCATGGCAGGAATCGATTTAATTTATGATATTACAGAAATATTTCAAGTGCATGGAATCGAAACAGAGATTATTTGTGCCAGTGTAAGAAATCCAATTCATGTCATTGACTGTGCAAAAGCAGGAGCGGATATTGCAACCGTTCCATATAAAGTGTTAGAGCAGATGACAAAACATCCACTGACCGATCAGGGAATTGAAAAATTCCAAGCGGATTATAAAGCGGTATTTGGACAATAAAACAGAGAGAAAATAGAAGGTAGTAATTGTACCTTCTATTTTTTGTGATAGGGAAAGAAAAAAAGCTTGTAGAAAAATACGAAGAATATTATTAGAAATTTGAACAAATTTATTCCATATTTAAATTTATTTCTTAATATTATAGTGAGAAATATGCCTATCTAGATAGTGATGGAAAATAATTTCATAAAAATGCGTAGAAAGTATAGTGTGCAAAATAAAGTCTACAAATGAAATAGGGTATACCACGAAGGCTTTCTATGATAAAATAAAATCATAGGGGCCTTTAAGTTTATCATTTATGCTGGTTGGTGACAAACTTATGATACATGCGAGGAAAAATAAAATGTTGAAAAAAGTAGTAAAAGATGTTTTTAAAATCAATCGAAATCCTATCTCATGGGAGAAGCCAATTGGGGCAGCCATCTGTGGAGCGTTTCCGATTTTAATGGGATTGCTTTTTCATCAAATTCGGTACGGGCTTTTGGCGTCGATGGGTGGATTTGCATACTTATATATGTTTTATGAACCCTATGCCCAGCGTATGAAGAAAATGTTTTTTGTATCTATTGGTATAACAGCATCTGTGGCGTTAGGAATCTTTACAAGGCCTTATCCTATTTTAGTGGTAGTGACGGTTGCTTTGATAGGAGCAATTGTTCTTTTTATATGTGGTACGTTAAAAGTCGCAGGTCCAGGTCCTGTCTTCTTTGTTATGATATTTATGATGTTTACAGGAATGGACTTAGAGAAACAAGAAATCCCTATTATTATCTTCCTTATTTTTCTAGTTACTTTATTGTGCTGGGGAGTTAGTATGATCGGGTACTTTTTTAACCCCCATGGTCCAGAACTGAAAAAAATAAAACAGTTATATTTAGTTTTAGGACAATTTTCAGAAGCAATTGGAAGCTGTGATATAACAAGTGTTCGAAACAAAGTTGTTAAGACATTAAAAGAAACAGAAGAGATATTAGCCATTGGACATATGCCGTGGAAAGAATCTGCATTTTTTGAACGTTTAGTTTTACTGAATGAACAGGCTAATTTTCTTTTTTTAGAGCTGTCAAAGATTCATTCCAATAAGAACCAAACATTACCAAAAGAGCTCACAGAAAGAATTAAGAAAATATCTTCTTATATTCCAATTAATGATAAAACAGAAATAGAAAAAAAACAGATACAACATGATGAAATATATACAGAATTATTAGAAATTATCTATGGCATCGAGACAATCATAACGATGCCAGAACAAGAGATGAAAAAAGAAGTAAATCTTATAAAACCTTCGGTATTTCATAAGCTAAAGGAATTTTTTCATAAAGATTCTATTATATGTTCTTACTCTATACGATATGGTGTCGTATTGGCTATGTCAGCCGTAATCGCTTATCAATTAGATGTTATAAAACCATATTGGATTACTTTATCTTGTGCTGCTGTTATGTGTGGAGCAACGATAGCGTCTACATTAAATCGAGCCATACAGCGTTCCCTCGGTACGATAGTAGGAATCTTTTTATCCATTGTGATTTTAAGCATTCAGCCAAAAGGAATTTTACTTGTCCTATTTTATATGGTATTAACCATATTAATTGAAGTTGCTATTACCCAAAATTATGCTTTAGCAGCTATCTTTATAACGGCAAATGCCATTTTAATCGCTGAGAATTCAGCTCAAATCTATAATACAATGTATTTTGCGGGATATCGTATTACCAATATTATTATTGGATCGCTCATTGGTGTAGTAGGTACTTACATTATTAGTTATAAATCTGCATCCAAGAGAATTAATTATTTAATCGCGGAATTACTTAGAAGCCATGCAAGAGTGCTCGTTTATCTACAATATAGTGATGAAGAGCATAACGGTAGTATCATAAAACAAAAATTGGATATGGATTTTGATAACTTGAAAATGGCCTATACCTATGCTCTTGGTGAATTTTCAAAAGAAAGCAAAAAACTGGATAGATTATGGCCAGCGTTTTTTGCTTTAGAGCATATGAGCTATTTGTTATCAAAATATTGTATCGATAAAGGAAAACTAACCTTAGATGAAAAACAGTTAGGAGAATTAATACTTGTCTATATTCGAATGGCAAACGATATCGAACAGAATCGAGAAATACAATACAAGAATATAAAAGAAATACAAGAGATTTCAGAACTTTGTAGAGAATTAAGCCTCTTTCAAGAGGCTTATAAAATTAGATAGTGTGTATTGCTAGAAGTAACTAAAAGTTACTAAAAAAGTGCAACACACACTTTCTATGAACTTATGAATACTCGCAACAAAAATCTGTAAAAGTTCCTACCCCATTTTCTTCCGAATCAATAGAATAAAGTCCAAAGAAGACCCCTGTAAAACCACCAGCTACCTCGGAAGAAAGATAACGGGTACTAGCTTTTCCAAGAGAAATTTGTTTTTCATTCTCGATTAAAAAGAAGTGATAGTGTTCGTTATCAAATTCAATAAAAAGAGTTGCTTTATTTTTTTCGTTAAGAGAATAAGAATGTTGAATCGATTTGATTTCTCCAATATTTAAGCGTTCAACCACTTCATAGTGTTCTTCATTTTTTCGTAAGGCAAGGTCATAATGATGGGCTTCATCCATAAAAACGGTAATGCCTGCTTCCCCACTCGTAAGGCTTATGGTACAAGAAAGAGTTCCTAAGAAATCTTTTTGACGAAGTCCAATCCAAGTGGGAGAGCCTATCATATCTAATGTTGTAGATGTTCCTATTAAATCAAGTTGTTTTTCATTAAATTGATAATGATTTTTTTCAGGAATTCGAAGATAGGCGAATTCTTTATTAAAGTCGATTGTATCAAATGTGAAACGTTTTTTGTCCTTTTGCAAGAAGTTTTCTGTTGGTTCCTTTTGGAGATTGGAATCTAAGGAGTCATTTTTCTGTTTTGGAAGAGGAAATTCTTTTCTTGTTGTTCCATTTTCTCCTGCAAGAAACCAACCATCCTCTGTCCAAGTGACAGGACTTAAAAATACTTCACGACCAAGATGGTGGAAAGGAAGCCATTTTCCAATTTGGCGAAAGCCAAGATGGAAAAGCCACCAGTTTCCATTCGTATCTTCAATTAAATCTCCATGCCCTACCCCTTGAATCTCATATCCACCTAGGTTCCGATTCGTTAAAACTGGGTTGTCTTTATAAAGGGTAAAAGGGCCATACGGAGAAGTAGAACGGGCATAAGTTACCATATGCCCATATTCTGTTCCGCCTTCCGCGGCTAATAAATAGTAGTAGCCGTTGATCTGATACATATGAGGGCCTTCTACATAACGTCCCCCAGAACCAAGCCAAATCACTTGGCTTTTTGTCAATTTTTCTCCCGTTTCAATATTAATTTCACATTGAACAATTCCATCAACACCGTCGTCATCAAGACCAGTGCTTAAAAAATAAGTTTTTCCGTTGTCAAAAAATAAAGAAGGATCGATTCCATCTTGTTCGATATAAATAGGTTCCGACCATTCTCCGTAAATATTATCGGTCCAAACAAAAAAGTTACGGCGAGAGGTGGAGTTGGTTGTACACATATAAAAACGGCCTTCATGATAGCGGATCGTTGGAGCAAAGACTCCCCCAGAGCTTGGAACAGTAGAAAGATCGATTTGACTTTCTCTTGTTAAGCAGTGGCCAATCTGTGTCCAATTGATTAAATCTTTGCTTTCAAAAAGAGGTACCGCAGGAAAATATTGCATACTGCTACAAACGAGATAGTAAGTATCACCGACTCTGCAAACACTTTGATCCGGATAAAAACCTTTGATAATTGGATTTGTATAAAACATAGTGCGCTCCTAATAAATGGTTATATTTTTTATTTGTTATATTCTTAAAATTATTTCATCATTTCCATGAATATAGGTAATTTAAAAGTGGTGTGTAAACGATAGGTAAAATATTTATCCCATGATGACTTCCACATGATATTCTTTCTTTCCTTCTTCAAATGGAACAATTGTTGTCTTAGTAGTCACTTTCTTACCATCGACTGTCATAGAGGCAATCCCTTTTTCCACATGATTTGGATTTTTTATTGTAATGAAATACCAAGCGCCTCTAAAATAACGTTTGATATGCAATTGTTCGAAATCAGAAGGAATACAAGGGTTAATAGAAAGTCCTGTATATTCTGGTTGAATTCCTAAAATGAACTGAGAGACATTGACAAAAGTCCAAGCAGCCGTCCCTGTAAGCCAGCTATTTTTGGCCTCTCCATGGAATGGAGCATCTTTACCAGCGATCATTTGAGAATATACATAAGGTTCGGTTCTATGAATTTCGCTAATATCTTCAATGTAAGCAGGGCAAGTCTTTTTATACACTTCAAAGGCACGATTTCCTCTTCCAACAACCGTTTCTGCAATGGAAATCCAAGGGTTGTTATGGCAGAAAATACCAGCGTTTTCTTTGTATCCTGGTGGATAAGAAGAAATTTCACCAAGGTTTAAATAATATTTGGAATAGGCAGGTTGTTGTAGCATAATGCCGTATTTCGTATCTAAGTGTTTTTCAACAGATTCCAGTGCTTTTAAGGCAAGACCTTCTTTTACCCCAATGCCTGCTAATACACAAAAACCTTGAGATTCAATAAAAATTTTACCTTCTTCACATTCTTTGGAACCGATTTTTTCTCCATAAGCGTCGTAAGCGCGTAGGAACCATTCGCCATCCCAGCCAGCGTCTAAGACAGCATCATACATTTTATTTACTTCTTCCATTGCTCGTTGGGCTTCTTTAGAAAATCCCTTTAATTCCGCAATTTTTGCATATTCAAGTCCATATTTTACAAACATTCCAGCGATAAACACGGATTCCGCAACAGGGCCTTCAGAAGGGCCTGTAATCTGGAAAGATTCCCCTGGATGTTTCGAGAAACAGTTTAAGTTTAAGCAGTCATTCCAGTCCGCTCTTCCGATTAATGGCAGATTATGAGGGCCTAAATGAGTGACTGTATATTGGAAGGAGCGACGAAGGTGTTCAAATAAGGTATCCGCTTTTGTAGGATCGTTATCGAAGTCCACCATTTCTTCTAAAATAGAAAAGTCTCCAGTTTCTTTTAAGTAAGCAGCAGTGCCTGCGATTAACCAAAGAGGATCGTCATTAAATCCACTACCGATATCTAAGTTTCCTTTTTTGGTTAAAGGCTGATATTGATGATAAGCGCTACCATCTTCAAATTGAGTGGCTGCAATATCTAAAATTCTTTCTCTTGCACGGTCTGGAATTAAATGAACAAATCCTAGTAAGTCTTGGCAAGAATCTCGAAATCCCATACCCCGTCCAGTTCCAGATTCAAAATAGGAAGCGGATCTGGACATATTAAAGGTAACCATACATTGATACTGGTTCCAAATATTGACCATGCGAGAGAGCTTTTCATCTTCACAAGAAAGGGTATATTTAGAAAGAAGAGAATCCCAGTAGGAAGCTAATTGCTCTAATGCCAAAAGGACTTGTTCTTCTGTCTGATACTTTTCAATTAATGCTCTTGCAGGTTTTTTATTGATGACATTTAAAGATTCCCATTTTTCATCTTCTTCATTTTCAATATAGCCAAGAAGGAAGATGAAAGATTTGGATTCGTTTGGCTGTAAGGTAACTTTTAAATGATGAGAGCCAATAACGCCCCAGCCACTGGCAACCGTATTTCCAGCTTCTCCTTTTATGACTGTTTCAGGAGTATCAACCCCATTGTAAGCGCCTAAGAAAGCGTCACGGTTCGTATCGAAACCATCAATTGGACAGTTGACAGAATAAACGGCATAATGATTTCTTCTTTCTCGATATTCCGTCTTATGATAAATTTCTGAACCAGTGATTTCCACTTCTCCAATGCTATAGTTTCTTTGGAAGTTCGTCATATCATCAACAGCATTCCAGAAACAAAATTCGATATAAGAAGTTAATGTAAGCTCTTTTACGGTATTTGTATTGTTTGTTAAAACAAGATGGTTGATTTCACAATTGTCATGCAAAGGAACAAAAGCGGTTAACGTGCTTTTTACTCCGTTTTTGGAAGCCGTAAAACGGCTGTATCCCAGTCCATGACGACATTCATAGGAATCTAAATCCGTTTTTGTTGGTTGCCATGCTGGATTCCAAATGGTATCGCCATCTTTGATGTAATAATATTTTCCGTTTGTATCAACAGGCACGTTGTTATAACGGTAACGAGTGAGGCGAAGAAGTTTTGCATCTTTGTAAAAACTATAACCTCCACAAGTATTTGAGATTAAAGAGAAAAATCCTTCATTTCCAAGATAGTTAATCCAAGGAAGAGGAGTCTTTGGAGTTGTAATGACATATTCTTTTTGTTGGTCATCAAAATAACCATATTTCATAGTAAGTACCTCCGTAGTAATAGATGTAATAATAAGTGATGAAAATCACAGAATCAAGTGTGCGTGATGCACGACTTGTTACTTTCGTTCATAGATAGTGTTCTGTACAAAATACAACAAATAATAGTTACATAGCAGGAATTCCTGTTTGCTCTTCTTCATAGCAAGAAAATACACGAATAAAAAGATAGGAATTACAAAGTGCGATAAAAGAAAAGCCTAATAAAATCATAAAAATTTTCATTTGAGGAACGAATACACATAGTGTTAACGTTGCTATTTGAATGGCTACAATTCCAAGTGTTTCTTTAGAATGAAGCAAAGGGATGAAAATAGAGTTTTTCACAGTCTGCCTTAGACCATTATCAAAGCGAGCCATCAGCGGAAAAATATATAAAAAAGAAAGTGCTAACACAATAAGAGCAAGTATAAATACAATCAAAAAGATCGTTCCAATGATAGAGCCTTGTCCGCCCCAAAAAAAGGCGTTAAAGAGGAATACAAGAGCCAGTCCAAGATAGAGCAAAAAAGTGCCAGCACTAGCAAAAAAGTTTTCTTTAAATGCTCTAAAAAAAGTGGAAAAGATAGCTTTATGATCTTTTCTAGCTTCTTGCATTGTTACGGTATAAAGAGCTTTTAAGGCAGGGCCAATTGTAATGATTGGTAAGCAAAGAATTAAGAATAATACATTAAGGCCAATAAAAGTAGCCAACGTGTTCATAAATTGAAAAAATGGACTTTCAATATTAAATTTCATAACAAATTCCTCCTGTTTTTTATAATAATTTTATGGTGATTTTATGCCAATCCGTTTTCCTCTTCTTTTAAATAAGTATGTATTGCTAGAAGTAACTTAAAGTATCAAAGAGTGTCAATGGACACTTTGTTTTATAGTTCCATCTTATAGAAGGAAAAGTATTTCGTCTACGGTAAAAATAATAGTGAAAATACAATAAAAAATAGAGGTTCTAGAAAAATACAGTAAAAATTTAAAAAAATACAGTAATTTGAGTAGAATTTGTTCGGTATTAACAAATAAAAATAAGTGATAAGATAAGGACAGTGATTGACAGAATCGAAAAAAACAATGAGAAAAACAAAGAAAGGGAGATGTCAAAATGTCAAAAGCAGTAAAGGCAATAAAGCCAGAAAAAATAAAACCAAGCAAGACAAACAAAAAACTTACCTTATTTCTTTTACCATTTATTGTATTATGTTTTTTGTTTTCTTACTTCCCATTACATGGATGGATTTATGCGTTCTTCGATTATAAACCACCACTTCCATTAAGCAAATGTGAATTTGTTGGATTGCAATGGTTTGAAATGCTCTTTAACAATAAGACCCAAGTAGCACAGATGATCCAAGTAATGAAGAACACGTTTGCAATGAGTTTATTGGGAATTGCAACCTCTATGCTTCCATTATTTTTTGCTATTTTCTTAAATGAAATTAAGTGTAAATGGTTTAAAAACTTGGTACAGACATTGACAACATTACCAAACTTTATTAGCTGGGTCATGGTATATTCTGTAGCATTCTCATTATTTTCTAATACAGGTATGGTAAATACCGTATTACAAAATTTAGGGCTTATTACAGAACCATTAAAATTCCTTGATAGTGATTCTCATACATGGCTTGCTATGTTGCTTTGGAACACATGGAAAGGTCTTGGATGGGGAGCTATTATGTATTTAGCTTCCATTACTGGAATTGATCAATCTTTATATGAAGCAGCAAAAGTGGATGGAGCAAGTCGATTTGAATTAATGAGACATATTACATTCCCAGCCTTATTACCAACATACTTTGTATTATTAATGCTTTCTATTGCAAACTTCTTAAATAATGGTATGGATCAATACTTCGTATTCCAGAATGCATTTAATAAAGAACATATCCAAGTATTAGATTTGTATGTATACAATATCGGTATGACAGGTACTAGTTTATCATTAGCAACAGCCATTAGTATGCTGAAGAGTCTTGTCAGTGTAACATTATTATTTATTGTAAACTTCGTGTCTAAGAAAACTCGTGGAGAATCTATTATTTAAAAAGAAAGCAATAAGCGAGGTCAAGATATTTAGCTAGAGCAACAGGATCATGAATGGAGTTTATGATCGATGGAAAGGAGCAATTAGAATGAAAGTGGCGGTCAAAAAACAAAAAACAACGGCTTCCGATAAAGCATTTAATATAATAAATTATCTGATCTTTGGAATTTTTACTTTAATTTGTGTTTATCCATTTTATTATTTAGTAATTAACACATTAAGTGCCAATGATTTAAGTGCCAATGGTATGATTAACTTCTTACCAAAAGCGATCCATTTAGAAAACTATAAACAAGTATTGAAACTGAGTGGTCTTTCAACAGCAGCATTAGTATCCGTTGGAAGAACCGTTATTGGTACTGCATTAACCGTATTAGCATCTGCATTTTTAGGATTTATGTTTACACAAGAAAAAATGTGGGCAAGAAAGTTTTGGTATCGTTTCTTTGTTATTACGATGTATTTTAATGCTGGATTAATTCCGTTATTCATTACAATGAAAACATTACATTTAACAAATACATTTTGGGTATATGTAATTCCTACGATTGTACAGCCTTTTAATATTATTCTTGTAAAAACTTATATTGAATCCATTCCAAAGGCATTACAAGAGGCGGCAGAAATTGATGGTGCAGGCATTATGAAAATTTTCTATAAGATTATTCTTCCAGCATCCACACCAATTCTTGCAACCGTTGCTATTTTCTCAGCAGTTGGACAATGGAACTCTTTCCAAGATACATTAATTTATATTACAGACCAGAAGCTGTATTCCTTACAGTATTTACTTTATACTTATATTAACCAAGCAAGTTCTCTTGCAGCCATGGTAAAAAATAGTGCAGGCGGTGCATTAAATATGGCAGCTCTTGCGACACAACAGACACCAACATCCATTCGTATGACAGTTTCTGTTATCGTTGTATTACCAATTTTATTCATTTATCCATTATTCCAGAGATTTTTCGTAAAGGGTATTATGATCGGTTCTGTGAAAGGTTGATAAGAGATTGAAGGGGCTATAATAGGTAAGAAGGTAAAAGTAATAGAGGTGTAATAATCTTTGAAATGATACAATTACATAAAAAATTAGAGATTTTAAAAAAAGTCATTTTAAAGATAAAAAATGATAGTAAATAGTATGGAATTTGTTCGGTATTCACAAAGAAAAAAGAGTGATAGGATATAGGAAATAAGAAATGGAGGTATTCATATGAAAGTGAAAGCAAAAAAAGTAGTGAGCGCATTGATATGCGCAACTATGGTTGCCAGTTTATTTGCAGGCTGTGGATCTGATGGGAACACAACAACAGGAAGCAATGCAGGCTCAACCGATGGCAATTATGAAAAATTTATTACAGTAGATGTATTTGATAGTCAGGCTAACTATCAAGGGATTCAATCAGGGTGGTTCGCAAAGATTGTAAAAGATAAATTCAATATGGAATTAAATATTATTGCACCAAACGTAGCAGGTGGGGGAGATACTTTATTTCAAACTCGTTCAGCAGCAGGGGAGTTAGGAGATTTAATTTTAACAGGTGCTGGTAATGGACGTCTTCAAAATCTTGTGACAGCAGGGCTTGTTATGGATATGACTGACTTGTTAAAAGATGCAAAAAATGTACATAACTATGATGGAGCTATTGAAAAAACAAATGCTTTAGTAAAAGAAGATGGAATCTATGCAATTCCATCCGAAGTATCAAGCAGTTCACCAACAAGTCCATCTGAGGGATTAGAACCAAACTTTGGTGTTTATTTAAGATGGGATGCTTATAAAGCAGCTGGATATCCAGAAATGAATACGATGGAAGATTTACTTCCTGTATTAAAGAAAATGCAAGAAGCGGTTCCAACAAGTGATAGTGGAAAACAAACATATGGATTCTCTTTATTTAAAGACTGGGATGGCAACTTAATGACAAATGCGAAAGTGCTTCCAGCAATGTATGGATATGATGAAATCGGATTCGTATTAGCAAAGGCAGATGGTTCTGATTATAAGAGTTTTATCGAAGATGATTCTCCATATATCCGTTCTTTAAAATTCTTATTTGAAGCAAATCAAAAGGGACTTGTGGATCCAGAATCAACAACACAAAACTATGATCAAGTATTTGCAAAATATCAAGATGGACAGATTTTATATTCTCAGTATGCGTGGTTAGGACAAGGGGCTTACAATACAACAGCGAATAAAGAAGCTGGAAAAGGCTATATGCCAGCAGAAATTAAAGATCAGACAATCTTCTCTTATGGATGTCAAACAAATGGTAATGCAAATAATTGTATTATGATCGGTACCAAAGCAGAAGATCCTCAAAGACTTGCAGATTTTATTGACTGGTTATATTCTCCAGAAGGAATTATGGCATCTGCAGCTCAGACAGCAAGTACATGTGGACCAGAAGGATTAACATGGGAAATGAAAGATGGTGAACCAGTCTTAACAGACTTTGGTAAACAAGTATTATATGGTGAAGAAATAACAGTTCCAGCTGAATGGGGCGAAGGAACATGGAAAGATGGTGTTTCTGCATTAAACTATAAAGCGGTGAACCAGTTAGATATTAATCCAGAAACAGGATTTGCTTATGATCATACCACATGGGATTCTGTAATAGAATCAGAAAAAAGTGCAGTTGTAACAGATTGGCGTGAACAAATGGGCGCTGATACGACTATGGATTTCTTAGAGAAAAATAAAGAAATCTTAGTAGCACCAGGTAGTGGATATGTTGTTCCAGAAGAAGATTCTCAGATTACAACACTTCGTGGACAGATCAAAGCCGTTATTGTAGAAAATTCTTGGAAGATGGTATTCGCAAAAGACGAAGCGGAATTTAATCAATATTTAAAAACAATGCAGGATACAGCAAATGGTTTAGGATTTGACCAAGTATTAGAATACGATATGCAATGTGCAAAAGATCAAAATGATGCAAGAGTTCAAGTTGTAAAAGACTATGAAGCAAATAAATAAGTTTCTTTGAGATAAAGAATAAGATAAAAGATGAAAAAGATGGGAGATTTAGTCTTCCATCTTTTTCACTATATTATATTGTGTAATGGGTTTCGAAAATATGATCACTGAATTAAATAAGAGGTAAAGGGATAAGATTTTGTGATTAAGATAAAATGAAAATCTAAGAATTGGGGGAATGGTTTATAATGAGAAGTACTAGATATAGTCAACTGACAAAATTATTTAAAAATCAGTGGAAGAATAAGTGTATCTTACTCATAATATGTATAATTTCCATTAGCTTAACTCTTTATTTTACATATCAAATACAAGCGTTAGTGGATGTTATCGTTACAGAAAACAATCTTGCTGAAATTATGTCTTTATTTTGTAAAATTATAGTTTTAGGAATAGCAGCTTTTGCTACATCGATTATTCAAATTAATCAGTGGCATATTTTTCGATATAAAATGATGAATCAAATGCGCACAATGATGATTCAAAAATTGTT
>UQVN01000076.1 GCA_900544525.1 uncultured Eubacteriales bacterium | reverse complement strand
TAATCATTTGTAAAATTATATTATTAAACTATAAATGAGCAAATTTGAAAAATGTACAAAACTCCCCTACCATTTTTAATAATTCATCAAGATTACCACCTGACTTGACATATTGAAAAATATATTGTATTTTTTCTCGGTAAATCCTCATATGAAATCCTTTTTTCGCAAATGTGTTTATGATTGTTTCAGAGGTATACCAGCTATCACAGAGAAAATAAGATAGAACCGGTGATACTGGAAGTTCTTTTATAGTAATTAAAAACACTATTCTTATGAACTATACATTAATAATTTTCCATAGAGATTGCTACTACAGGAGGACTTCTTTTAACAATCATGAATTTTTCTGCCTCTGTGAGCTATTTCTATGTTATTATATAAATATATTCCCTTTGGATAGTTAGTTAAATAGTTGCTATTCAATTCTATTTTACTATAGATCTTAAGGATCTTTTTATTGATAAAAGTGCCGCGTTTTGTGGGCTTTTAGCATTTCTCAAACATCTATCAATACAAAAAATTTTAAAGGAGATTTTCTTATGGAAAAAATTACAAGTTTTACAATTGATCATATTAAACTCGAACCAGGTATTTATGTATCTAGAAAAGATCCCGTAGGAAATGGTATGATTACCACTTTCGATTTAAGAATGACTGCTCCAAATCGTGAACCTGTTATGAATACAGCCGAGATGCATACAATTGAGCATCTTGGGGCAACTTATTTAAGAAATCATGCGGATTGGGGAACAAAAACAATTTATTTTGGACCGATGGGATGTCGTACTGGTTTCTATCTTCTCTTAGCAGGAGATTTAGAGTCAAAAGAGATTGTATCTCTCGTTACAGGAATGTTTGAATTTATTAGAGATTTCAAAGGAGAAGTTCCAGGTGCTGCTGCAAAAGATTGTGGAAACTATTTAGATATGAACCTACCTATGGCAAATTGGCTTGCAAAAAGATATTTAGAAAATACACTCTATCCTATTGACGAAGCACATCTTGTCTATCCAGAATAGAATATAAAAAGAAGGACACTAGTTAGAAAGGAGGGTGCAAAATGGCACTTAATATTCGTTTTATAACAGATTATGTATGCCCTTATTGTGTGGCAGCCAAAAAACCACTATTAGAAGCGATAGAAGAAATAAAAACAGCGACTAACGAAGAAATTGACATTCTTTGGCATCCAATGGAATTGACAGAAGAACCTGCCCCTCAAATCGATACCTATCATGATGAAGAACGTAAAGAACGTTGGGCAAAGACATTAGTTCCTATTTGTAAAGAACTTGGTATTGATATGAAATTACCTCCTCATGTGATTCCAAGACCTTATACTCGCCTTGCATGGGAAGGCTTTTACTTTGCAAAAGAACATGGCGTTAGTGATGCTTACTCCGATCGATTATATGAAGCTTATTTTATGGATGAATTGGACATTGGCGATCCAAATGTTCTTATTTCATTAGCAAAAGAACTAGGTCTTGATCCTCACCAGTTTGAACAAGCATTAGTCAATGGTATTTATACTGCCACCGTGAAAGAAAATGTTCGCCATGCAAAAGAAACACTAAAAGTGACTTCTGTACCAACTATTTATATTGGCGAACAAAAAATCGATGGTGCTATTTATTCTAAAGATGAGTTTAAAAATCTGATTACAAAAGCATTGGAAGAGAATAAAGAAGACATTCCTGAAGACATCCATGGTATGTGCTGTGGAATCGATGGATGCCATTAATACTATAAAAGCACCATAACCGATCATTTAATATAACGATGAGAATCACGCTTTGCCAGTTCCTCACGTTCACAGACAGTCATCAAATATACAAGCAAATAAACTCTGAATAAAACTTCCTTTTTTAATATGATAAAAAGGAAGTTTTATTAGAAATATTAAAAGTTTTAATAAATTTGAAATTTGGGGAGGTGCAAGATGAGAAAAGCAACTTTAGCATTGATATGGACTATTATAGCAGGTTTGTTTGGACTTTATTTAGGAGCAACAATAAATCTTGAGGGATATTTAGGTAATATTCTTGCTATTGCAGTTATGGGATTTTTTGTTATTCGTGCCATTGAGGATAAGAAATAGCTTCCAGTTTACTTGGGAGCCACCCAACAAACAAACATTTCTTTTCAGACCAAATCAGAAAAATAATTTTTACAGAAAGAGTACCTCTTTCCTCTACTTGCTATAAATACTTGTAAAAACTTATAAGGCATTTTGGATCTATATACTCAATAAAGAATACAAGAAGGAGAATACTTTATGATTTTATATTTTTCGGCCACTGGAAATAGTGAATATGTAGCCCAAAAGATCGGAAATGAAATAGAAGATGAGACATTGAACCTATTACAAAAATTTCAGACAAATGACCGTTCTGAAATCCATTCAAAGAAACCATGGATTATTGTTTCTCCTACTTATGCTTGGAGAATTCCTCGAATTTTACAAAAATGGTTTCTGAATACGAAATTAACTGGCAATCGAAATATCTATTTTATTATGACATGTGGTGGCAGTATTGGAAATGCCAATGCCTATATACAGAAGTTATGCGCTGCAAAAGGATTCAATCTTCTTGGCTGTATTCCTATTGTTATGCCTGATAACTATCTAGTTCTATTTAGGCCCCCAACAAAAGAACAAGCGTTAAAAATTATTAAAGACGCAGAAGAGTCCATTCATAATACTGCTCTTTTAATAAAAAATGAGCAACCGTATCCACAGTCTACTATCTCTTTTACAGATAAGTTAAATAGTGGTATTGTAAACGATCTTTTCTATCCATTCTTTGTCCACGACAAAAAATTCTATTCAACGAATGACTGTATCTCTTGTGGAATATGCAAAAAGGTCTGTCCTATGAACAATATTTCTCTTCCTAATGGAAAACCAGTTTGGAACAAACACTGCACTCATTGTATGGCTTGTATTTGTCGTTGTCCTAAGAAAGCCATTGAATACGGAAAACGCAGCAAAGGATTAGAAAGATATACTTTTCCTATAAATTTATAATACAAATTTATAGAAAAGAGAAAAAGAGAGTCCAGCGCCTACTCACACTGGACTCTCTTTTTTATCTTTCAACTTCACCATTTAACATTTTTTCTTTATAGTGATGAGTTTCTTCTAACATCATATCTTTTACTTTCATTAGACGAATCTGTGTACTTCTTTCATTTTCATCTAATTTCATTGTAATATACTTAATGTTTTTTTGTGTCTCTGGAATAATGACATGCTCTAGGGCATTTACACGACGGCGTGTTTTCTCAATCTCTGACGCCATAAGCTGACAAGACTTCTCAATCTCAGCAAGTCTTAGCATATCTGGCAATTTATCAGATAAAGATTTTACTGCGCCATCTAAATCACTAGATGTAAATGCAAAACCATAAGAATAAATATCATTTTCATCCGCTGTTCTTGTTTTATATTCAAAAACAGGAATATCAACACTCATAATATTTTTCTTTGTGGTTTCCAAATACACTTCCTGTTTTGGAGCCATTAATGCAGAATGGAGTTCCTGCTCAGACATTCCTGCCTTTGCAATGACAAAGTTTTTATTCGCCTCTTTGATCCCTGCTTCTACTTTTTGACGCAATTCCATATTTTCTCTTACAAGATCTAGGAACTGTCTCATTAATTCGTCTCGTTTATCTTTTAAAAGTTTATGACCTCTAACAGCCGTAGCTAACTTCTTTTTTAAACGAGTGAGCTCCATACGGGTTGGGTTTACTTGAGTCGTTGCCAATGCAATCACTCCTTCCCATAATACAGATCAAGATATTTATCATCAATACGTTTCAGCTCACTTCTTGGAAGAATGGAAAGTAACTTCCAACCGATAGAAAGTGTTTCTTCAATATCACGGTTTGCTTCATATCCTTGAGATACATATTCTTTTTCGAAGGCATCGGCAAATTTTGCATAAATTAAGTCGATATCGGATAAGGCCGCCTCTCCTAAAATAACCATTAACTCTTTGGCCTCTTTACCACGAGCGTAAGCTGCGAATAACTGGTTCATTGTATTGGAATGATCCGCACGAGTTTTTCCTTCTCCAATTCCCTTATCTTTTAAACGGGAAAGAGATGGGAGAACATCGATTGGTGGCATAACACCTTTTCGATAGAGTTCACGGCTTAAAATAATCTGTCCTTCTGTAATATATCCTGTTAAGTCAGGAATTGGATGAGTTTTATCATCTTCTGGCATCGTAAGAATTGGAATCATTGTGATAGATCCTGGTTTTCCATTTTGACGTCCTGCTCTTTCATATAAAGTAGCTAAGTCTGTATACATATATCCAGGGTAACCACGGCGTCCAGGAACTTCTTTACGAGCCGCAGATACTTCACGAAGAGCATCTGCATAGTTTGTAATATCTGTTAAAATAACAAGCACGTGCATTCCTTTTTCAAATGCTAAATACTCTGCTGCTGTTAACGCCATACGAGGTGTTGCAATACGCTCTACCGCAGGGTCGTTTGCTAAGTTAATAAATAAAACAGTACGGTCAATCGCACCGGTTTCTTTAAAACTTTCAATAAAGAAGTTAGACTCTTCAAAAGTGATACCCATAGCGGCAAATACTACGGCGAATGGCTCTGTTGTTCCACGCACTTTTGCCTGTCTTGCAATCTGAGCAGCTAAGTTGGCATGTGGAAGACCAGAAGCAGAAAAGATTGGAAGCTTTTGACCGCGGACAAGAGTATTCAATCCATCGATTGCGGATACACCTGTCTGAATAAATTCTTCTGGATAGCTTCTTGCTGCTGGGTTCATAGGAACACCATTGATGTCTTTTCTATCTTCTGGAAGAATTTCTGGGCCATCATCAATTGGACGACCAAGTCCATCAAAGACACGACCTAACATATCTTCGGATACCCCAAGCTCCATTGTCTTTCCTAAGAAACGAACTTTACTGTTTGATAAGTTAATACCAGTAGAGCTCTCGAATAACTGAACAAGTGCATTGCTTCCATCGATTTCAAGCACTTTACAACGTCTTACTTCACCACTTGCAAGTTCAATCTCGCCTAATTCATCATAAGTGACATTTTCAACACCTTGAACGAGCATAAGAGGACCAGCAACTTCTTGTATGGTTCTATATTCCTTTGGCATTTAGAAGTCCTCCTTTCCAAACAGACTTGAAATTTCTCTCGCAAGTTCTTCTTTTACTGCTTGATACTCTGTTTCAATCTGATCATTTACAACATATTTAAAACGTCCGATTCTTTCACGAACTTCCATTTTTATTAATCCTTGTACAGATACGCCTTGTTCTAATGCTTTTTTCGATTCTTTGTAGAAATCAAGAACTAAACTCATCATTAAGAACTGCTTTCTAAGAGATGTGTAAGTATCCACATCGTGGAAAGAGTTCTGATGTAAAAAGTCTTCACGAATAGAACGAGCCGCTTCCATTTTTAAACGGTCACTTGGAGATAACGCATCCATACCAACCATTTTTACAATTTCTTCAAGTTCCGCTTCTTCTTGAAGTAAACTCATCATTTCCTGACGCTCTGTCATCCAGTCTTCTGATACATGATCGTTAAACCATTTTCCCATGTTATCCACATATAAAGAATAACTTGTTAACCAGTTAATCGCTGGGAAATGACGTTTATACGCTAAGTTAGAATCAAGCCCCCAGAACACTTTTACGATACGAAGTGTTGCCTGAGAAACTGGTTCTGAAATATCACCACCTGGAGGAGATACCGCACCGATAGCAGAAAGAGCTCCTTCTCTTCCATCTTTTCCAAGACAGATTACATGACCTGCACGTTCATAGAACTGTGCAAGACGGCTTCCTAAATAAGCTGGATATCCTTCTTCACCTGGCATTTCTTCTAAACGTCCTGACATTTCACGAAGAGCCTCTGCCCATCGAGAAGTAGAATCCGCCATAATGGCTACCGAATATCCCATATCACGGAAATATTCAGCAATTGTAATACCTGTGTAAATAGACGCTTCACGAGCGGCTACAGGCATATCTGATGTGTTAGCGATTAACACCGTACGCTCCATTAATGAATTTCCAGTTTTTGGATCTTTCAATTCTGGAAACTCGTTTAATACGTCTGTCATCTCGTTTCCACGCTCTCCACATCCGATATAAACGACGATATCCGCTTCTGCCCATTTTGCAAGCTGATGCTGAATTACTGTTTTTCCACTACCGAAAGGTCCTGGAACAGCCGCTACCCCACCTTTTGCAATTGGGAAAAAGGCATCGACAACACGCTGTCCTGTTACTAATGGAACTCTTGGTGGAAGTTTCTTGCTATATGGACGTCCTCTACGAACTGGCCATTTTTGCATTAATGTTAACTCTTTATCACCATTCTCTGTTGTGATAACAGCAACGACTTCTTCTACCGTAAATTCGCCTTTTTTAATCTCTTTTACAGTACCTTTTACACCATAAGGCACCATAATTTTATGCAAAACAATAGGAGTTTCTTGTACGGTACCAATAATATCTCCCGCTTCTACTTCATCTCCAACTTTTGCAGTTGGTTCAAAAGCCCATTTTCTATCTCTTTTTAATGATGGAACTTCTACTCCACGCTCTAAGCTATTTCCTCCTGTTGCTTTCATAATATCATCAAGAGGACGTTGAATTCCATCATAAATGCTTGTAATAAGACCTGGCCCTAATTCTACAGAAAGAGGTGCTTCCATAGATTCCACTGGTTCTCCTGGTCCTAATCCTGAAGTCTCCTCGTATACCTGAATGGAGGCCTGATCCCCATGCATTTCGATAATTTCGCCAATTAGACGCTGATTACTTACACGAACGACGTCAAACATATTTGCATCACGCATTCCCTCAGCAATTACAAGCGGTCCTGCTACTTTTTTAATAACACCTTTGCTCATTGGGTCAATTCACCCCGCCTTTCTTCTTATATTTGGTTCTTTTAAGCATGATTTCTTAGGCATATGCCTTTAAAAAATCCATTAATTGCTGAACAGAATATCGGAACCAACAGCCTGTTCTACTGACTTTTTAACCCCTTCCACTCCTTTTCCTGTATTTCCAGAAATACCTGGAATTAAAATAATAGAAGGCATTAACTGTTCTCTATATTTGGCGATTATACGCTCTAACTGCTCTGCTAATGCTTCCGTAATATAAATTACTGCATATTCGGAAGAAACAAGCTTTAAAAACGTCTTTTCAGCCTCTTCGAGTCTTGATACAGGAAATGTATCAAGCCCTAAAGCTGCAAAACCATAAATGCTGTCATAATCACCGATTACCGCTATTTTATACATACATTTCCCTTATCCTTTCTCGGATTTGCTCTTCTGGCAAATCATTTAATTTTCCTGTTAAAATAATTCTAACAGTCTTTATTTCATTTTGTCTTGCTAATACATAAGCCACTAATGGTCCAACAGAAAATGGATTGTATTTTTGTGGCTTAATCGTTTCCATTAACTGATTGTCACACCAACGTTCAAAGGCTGATGGTGACTCTTTTAATGCGTCTGCACCTTCTGCATAAGAAGTTCCCGCTAAATATTCACAAATAGCATCGACTCCAGAAAGCGCAGTCATCATCAAACGGTCGATGGATAAACTATCACATGGCGCCATCGCCCGTTTCATAAATTCAAGTGATTTTGCGGTTTTTTGAGATCGAACTGCAATTTTAATGTTGGCCACTGCTACTGTAGATTCTGCATAATCCTTAATAATCGGATCGCTTGCATTCTTTCCAGCTTCATAAATCGCCTTTAACGTAGCTTGATCCACAATAATATCGCATAACTGTCCATCTCTTGTATGGAGAAATGTCTCATAAGCTTCTTTTGCCACTTCCCTCATAAAGTCTGGAAGAGCTTCAAATTCTCGTTCTCTTACAATTCGTGCCATCTCTTTTCCATCGATGGCACAATCATCAAAATAAATGTTGCCGTGACTATCTGATGTGATACTCTCTTTAATCGCGGACTTTAGATTATGGAATAATTTTTGATAAGTAAATACTTCTAACACTTGTTGATCATCTTTTAGAAGCTCTCTTATTGTCTTCCAAGTTTTCTCATTTTCTTTCGCGAGAATTGCTTCAGCATTCATTGGAGTATCATTATCTCCCCATCCACGTTCCATAAGAAACTGTAAACAATTTTCATACGTTTTCATTGCCATCAATTGTTCTATTGTGGCAGATGAGAAAAGGGTCATCTCCATCGCACGGATACGTGCAACCGCATAGGTATAATCCACATAAGACATGTTTAAAACCTCCTTCTTGGTTACACATTATGCAAATAATAAACGTTGTACCTTATCTGCAAGTTCCTCTTTTTTCTCGTTTAATAACGCTTTAAAAGAACAATTTTCTTCAATACCACCATAGACGAGGATAAATCCTCCATCGATTGCTTTTGCCTCTTTTATAAGAGTTAAACTTCCATCTTTTTCAGAAGCGATTTTTTCAATTTCCGCTTCAAATCCAGATGGCATTCTTTTTAAATCTTTATCAGAAAAATAAATCTGTCCTGCTTTTGCCAATGTGAATTTTTCCAGCATTTTTTTTATGAGCACAAAATAAGATTCTGTATCTTGTTGTAATAATGCTTCATAAGCACGCTCTAACATATCAGAAATGATTTGCTGTTTTGCAAGCAAGACTGCCTGACGTTTTTTGAGCTGAGAGGAGGATTTTAAGCGTTCTTCATGGGCAAGTTGTCTTGCCTTTTCTTTTTCTACACTCTCATCCTCCATCTTTTTACATTCCGCATCCGCTTTTGCTAAAATAGCATTTGCTTCTTCCTGTGCTTTGTTTATGATTTCGCTGGCTTCACCATTGGCTTCTTCTAGGATTTGACTCATGATTTTATCTAATCCAGCCATAATTTCTCTCCTTACCAATTGTTTTTAAGCTCACTACCAAAATTATAAAGCACTTACTGCTAAGATAGATACTAATAATGCTAAGATCGCATAAGTTTCTACCATGGCAGGGAATAACATCGCTTTACCGAACTGTTCTGGTTTCTTTGCTACGATTCCGATAGATGCAACAGAAGTTCTTCCCTGATAACGAGCAGATACAAGACCAACAATAGCAATTGGTAAACAAGCTGCTAAGTATAAAAGACCTGTTGCAACGTCCATATTCTGAACACCACCGCCTAAAAGTCCCATTTTAGAAAGAGCGATAAATGCTACTAATAAACCATAAATACCCTGTGTACCTGGCAATAACTGTAAGATTAATACTTTCGCGAATTTACTTGGATCTTCTGTTACAACGCCTGCTGCTGCCTGACCAGCAACACCTACACCGTAAGCAGATCCCATACCTGATAAAATAACTGCTAATGCAGCTCCTAATAATGCAAAGAAAATACCCATAATTCTAATCCTCCTTAAACTCTACATACTTTGTATCACGACGGAATGGTTCAAACATTTTTCCACCGCCTTCATAAAACTTACCAAAAAACTCCACATATTGGAGACGGCAAGTGTGAACATATGCTCCTAGTAAGTTAATACCAAGGTTAAAGATATGTCCTCCAATAAATACAATAATAAATACAATAATGCCTAAAATATTATTTCCTATCATGCTTCCCATCTGGTTGACAACAGATGCAATAACACCTGTGGCAAGACCTAATGCTAACAGTCTTGAATAGGATAATACATCAGATACCCAGCCCGTAATGTTATATAAATCATAAGCACCAAGTGCAATACGGAGTGCTGGATTTTTACTACTTCTTCCTGACATCAATAAAATTCCCACAGCACCTATAATAGCACTTGCTTTTGCCAATGTACCAACAATTGGTGGGAAATTGAATGTCATCTGTGAAATGGAACTGAATAATTCCGTCGGAAGTAAAATGAAGATTAAGCCTGTTAAAAGCAAATACCAAAGAATGACATCGCAAAAGAAATCTAAATATTTCTTATCCTTTACAAGCATATAACCTTTCATGGCCAATCCAAGATATAAGTGGATTGTACCAAAGAGCATGGAATAGATCAGCAACTTCATTGGATCGTTTAATGGTATGAACCAAAGAGCTGGTATGGATACTTTATGATTGAAGAAAGTTCCACTAATAATATCAATAGCATCTCCAAAATATCCACCAAACATCACGCCCCAAAAGAGTGTTGATATTCCACAATACATAAACAACTTAATGGACTTTCTAAGTCCTGAATCCATTCTTTTGTACTTCTTTAACACAAAAAAACATGCTAATGATACAATAAGACCATAAGCTGCGTCTGATAACATCAGACCAAATAAGAAAATATAACAAAGTGACATTACAGAAGTTGGATCCATCTCTCCTTTTGCAGGAAGACCAAAGGACGCTGTTACACCCTCTGCTGACTCTGCAACCACGTTGTTTTTTAGAAGAACTGGTGGTTGTTCCTCCTCCGCTATTTCTTCTTGTTCAAATGCTAAATCGTAACGACTTACTAATTTTTCTTCTAACTGTGCTACATCTTTTTGTGGCACATATCCTGTAACAAGGAAAGTCTTTTTGGATTGTAATAAATCCCCTAATACTTGATACTTTTGTGCTCGTATTCGATAGTAATCAGATAACATTTCAAAATCTTTTTTCTTATCTTTATAAGCACGTATCTGTTCTTCTAGGCTCTTAACTTCTGCTTTTAAGCCTTCAATCTGGTTTTTCCACTCCTCTACCTGTTGTACAGGAATTTCAGAAACCGCCTGTGATGGTCTTGCAAAACCAACCGCTCTTAACGCATCTTCTAACTTCGTTGCGTCTTTTTTCAAGCATACCGCTACAATACAAGTCTGATCTTTATCAGTTCCCAGTATTGTCACATCAAATGCCTCCAAGGAAGGTTCTTTCTCGGCTACCGCTTCATAGATCTGCTCTAATGTTACGGTTCCTGTCATCGTTCCAATGAGAACAGCACTTTTTCTTGTGCCTGAAAACTTCATTGGAATATCAAGGTTTAACCAAGGAGTTAGCCCTTCAATTTGAGATTCCACCTTTAAAATGCTAGCCTTGCTTTCCGCTATTTTCTTTTCATAGCCGAGAATCTGTTTGACGGATTTTAGAATCGTTTCACATTCTTTTTCCATCCGCTTAAAATGGGTGGCTTCCTCTAGAGCCTTCCCTTCTAAGCCAGCCAATAAAGACTTCTTCTCTGGAGCATAGTTTTGCAGTATTTCCAATGCCTGATCGGCTAGCAATGCATTTTTCTCAAACATCTGCCGATAAGACATCGTATCCATCTTCTGAAAAATGCTATCTTCTTCAGCAGTCTTAGTCACTTCCATAACACCTGAAGATTGCAAAATCTCTAAAATAGATTTTCGATCTTTTTTCAGACCACAGATATTGATTTTCTGCATTTGCAATACTGCCATTTTCATATCCCTCCTTACTCTTTTAAATTTCTACCCATTTACACAAAGGCAACGAGTCAGAAACTATATTTTTAAAGTTTATGACCACTACCCATAAACGCGAGAAACTCCATAGCGTGTTTCTCATTATTCTTTGTTAAACGAGTTGTGACACAATCAAATCAATGGCTTCTTGTGCTTTTTGTTCCGCCATCTGTTTTAGAGACATTACCTCTTCTTCTGCCTCCTTTAGGGCATTTTCTAGATAGACTGTTCCATCTTTTTCTCTCGCCTCTTCTGCTTGCATCTCTTTTTGACGAATCGCATTCTTGGCTTTCTCCACGCGGGATTTAGCTTGCTCATTCGCCTGGTCGATAAAAGTTTTTCCTTGCTCAGAAGCCTCTCGTATTATTTGTTCTGCTTTTGCCTCTGATTCTTTTATCGCTTCGATTGTTTCCTTCACCATACTTTCACCCTCCTTTCTTCTTCATATCAATGATAAGAAATACATTATACCAGTTTCTCACATTCATGGTCGGCATCAATATCATGCCTATTCGCAGATTACCTTCCATGCAAATCATATGTTCCTTATTGTTTCATGATATGAACAGAATCATTTCTCACAGAACCAAAATTGTTCTTCTAGCTCCTTTCTAGTATCTCTCTTTCACAAAGAATCATACACAGAACCAACTTTGTATCTTACATTATGCACAGTTATATTGTACATTTATAAACCATTATACATATTTTTCACAACTTTGTCTACTAGCCCAATTTTTGAGTGATAATTTATATAATTATTTGCCAATCACTGATTTTTATATTTCTATTCTCGTTGCTCAAAAAATTCTATTATATTTCTATAGGCTATTCCCCAAAAATCCCCATCACATTCTATATAATCACGAATCAAAATGTATCTTTACCTATTTAAAAAGTATTTATCTATTTTTTACAAAACTATCTTTTATAAAATTTTTGTGTATATTTTAATTTTCTGAA
>UQVN01000075.1 GCA_900544525.1 uncultured Eubacteriales bacterium | reverse complement strand
GATTGTTTGTAATTTCTTATATTAATTATCATTTTTATATGAAATTTACAAAAGTCTTTTATTTAGTGTCCTTTCTATTACAAGCTATTGTATTGTTACTGCCAAATTCTAGCCATGGTTCGAAGCGATGGATTCAGATTGGACCGATGCAATTTCAGCCTTCTGAAATATCAAAGTTATTTTTGATTTTATTTCTGGCTTATATGATTACCAAGCATGTAAAAGCGGTAAGAAGCTTAAGAGGGATTATAGTAATCTGGATTTATACCCTTCCAATATTTGCTTTGATTGCGGTTGCTAATATGAGTACCTCTATTATCATTATGGGAATCACATTTTTAATGCTTTTTGTAGCCAGTCCGAAATATAAACCATTTATTATTTTGGGAATCGCTGGTGTGGCTTTGGGTGTTATCGTTCTATTAGGGGCTTCCTATCGTGGGGCTCGTATTACTGCATGGTTGGATCCTGAAAATAGTGAGAACGGTTGGCAGATCATGCAGTCATTATATGCCGTTGGTTCTGGTGGCTTTTTTGGAAAAGGACTTGGTCAAAGTATGCAAAAGATGGGATTTATTCCAGAGTCTCATAATGATATGATTTTTTCAATTATTTGTGAAGAGTTAGGGTTGTTTGGAGCTATCTGTATTATCGCAATGTTTATTATGTTATTGTGGAGAATTATGATTATTGCCAATAATGCTCCAGATCTTTATGGGGCATTAATCTGTGTTGGTGTTATGGCACAAGTAGGAATTCAGATTTTAATCAATATTGCGGTTGTTACTAATACCATTCCGAATACGGGGATTCCATTGCCGTTTATTAGTTATGGAGGAACTTCGCTTACATTCTTGTTAGCAGAAATGGGAATTGTTTTAAGTGTTTCAAGACAGATTAAAATGTCTAGACGATAAGAAGAAAGTAGAACAAAAGTCATGGGAAAAAAAGAGCAAGTAAAAAAGAGAAAAAAGAAAATTTTAAAATGGAAATACTTACTCCTGTTCTTTTTTCTTCTGATAGCAGCAGGAGTCTATGTGATTTTAACACAGTTTCATATAGAGAAAATGACGATTGATGGTAATACGCGTTATACAGATAAAGAAATTCGAACAATGCTTGAAAGAAATGCGTATTTTGATAACAGTTTGATTATTTGTCTTATGAATCGAATTCGACCGATCAAAGGAGTTCCATTTATTGATAAGATTGATGTTACTTATATCAATGCAAAAGAAATTGGTGTGGATGTTTATGAAATGGCAGTAGCTGGCTGTGTGGAAGATATGGGACGCTATATTTACTTTGATAAGGATGGTTATATTCTTGAAAGTTCTGAGGAACGCTTTACAGATGTGCCATGTGTGGAGGGACTTACGTTCAATAAGTTTGTTCTCCATGAAAAGCTTCCAGTGAAAGATAAGAAGAAATTTGAACAAATATTAGAAGTGACACAATTAATCCGAGAAAATGGATTGAACATTGATCGGATCCGCTTTAGTATTGCTGATGAATTGATTCTTTATAAAGATGATATTGTAATTCAGCTTGGAAAGAATGAGAATCTGGAAGAAAAGATGATGAATCTTCCAGGAATCTTAGAAGAGGCAAAAGGAATGAAAGGTACTCTTCATATGGAAGAATTTACACAAGGCAGTAAAACTGTCACATTTATACCAAAAAAGGAGAAAAAGGTCAATAAAAAACAAATGAAAGCGGAAGAAGACGGTTGAAAAAAGTAAAAAAGTAGATTATGCCACTTGATTATTTGCCAAAAAAAATATATTATAGTATAAGAGTGTATACATAGTTTAGAAATCAATCCATATTTGCGGATTAAAAAATAAAATGCGAAAATAGGGAGTAAAAGGAGGAAGAACTTTGCTTGAAATAAAGTCAAATGCAGAGAGCATGCCAGCTAAAATTCTAGTAATTGGTGTGGGTGGAGCTGGAAATAATGCGGTAAATCGAATGATCGATGAGAATATAGAAGGTGTGGATTTAATTGGTGTTAATACTGATAAACAGGCTTTAGCGTTGTGTAAAGCACCTACGAAAATTCAAATTGGTGAAAAGCTCACAAAAGGACTGGGTGCTGGAGCAAAGCCAGAGATTGGTGCTAGTGCTGTCGAAGAAAACAGAGAAGAAATTACAGAACTTATTAAAGATGCCGATATGATTTTTGTCACCTGTGGAATGGGTGGAGGTACTGGTACGGGTGCTGCTCCTTTAATCGCTGAAATGGCAAAGAGTCTTGGTATTTTAACAGTCGGTGTTGTTACGAAACCTTTTATGTTTGAAGGAAAACCTCGTATGAACAATGCCAAATCAGGAATTGAAAAATTAAAAGAGAGTGTTGATACATTAATTATCATTCCAAATGATAAATTACTTCAAATTTGTGATAAGAGAACAAGTATTCCAGAAGCACTGAAAAAAGCAGACGAAGTTCTTCAACAAGGTGTACAAGGCATTACAGACCTTATTTATAAACCAGGTCTTATTAACCTTGACTTTGCCGATATCCAAACAGTTATGAGAGATAAAGGAATCGCTCATATTGGTATTGGTACTGCTTCAGGAGAAAGTAAAGCAGTAGAAGCCATTAAACGCGCAATGGAAAGTCCATTGCTTGAAACAACCGTTTCAGGAGCAAGTGATATTATTATTAACTTCTCAGGTGAAATTGGAATTGTTGAAACATCAGAAGCAGTTGCTTATTTATCAGAAATTGCTGGAGACGATGTTAACATTATTTTTGGTACTGTTGATGGTAGTCATATGATGGAAGATGAAGTGAGCATTACGATTATTGCAACAGGATTAAGAGATGTTAGTTCAGGGCTTAATTCTCAAACAAGACAGACAGTGCAATCCATGCAGACACAGACGCCAGTACAGTCACAAAGCTATCAGGGTGGACAAGCAACACAGCAACAAGTCCCTAATCAATTCTTGAATAATAATGTAGGATATCAGCAACAAAATCCTTATCAAAATCAAGGAGCACAAAATACTGGTGCCAATGGAGTACCAAGACAAAATAACTTTGGAGCTACTGGAATGCCAAATGTGCAACCAATGTTTCCACAAAATTCTCAAGGGCAAAATCAAATGCCACAGGGACAAAATGGACAAGCTCAAAATCCTAACAATGGAAACAACAATACAACCATTAGCATTCCAACATTTTTAAAGAAAAGAAGATAAAAAAAAGGAGTTATAAGAAAGAGTTTTTTCTTATAACTCCTTTTTTATGTGATAGGAAACATTTCCTATCGCATAAAAAGCATTACGTGCAAAGCACATAATATTCGTTATCCTTAGTATCGACTAACGAGAAGTTAATTCTGTATCAATAATTGTTGTACTTCCTTTTTCGGAAAGGGATTGTTTGATCGTTGTAATGGCCTCTTCTAACGAGATCACTTGTTGTTCTCCTGTTGTAAGATTTTTTAAAGCCACTTTTTGCTGTGCTAATTCATCTTCTCCTAAGAAAATTGCAAAAGGAATAGATAGTTTATCTGCATATCCAATTTTTGCTTTAAATTTCTTTTTCTCAAAATAAATCTGTGTATTGATATTCGCATTTCTAAGCTCATTTGAGATTTGAATAGAAGGAGTAACGTCATCTGTCATTGGAATGACAAGAACGTCAGAAGGAGCGCTTGTATCGGTTCTTAAATATTCTTTCTCATTTAAAATATAGAAGAGTCTTGTAAGACCGATAGAAATTCCTACTCCTGGAAGCTGTTTCTCTGTGTAATAGCCTGCTAAGTTTTCATAACGACCGCCAGAACAAATACTTCCAATCTCTGGGTGTTTATTGAAAGAAGTTTCATAAACAGTTCCTGTATAATAATCAAGTCCACGGGCGATTGTTAAATCAATGTGGAAATTTTCTTCAGGAACACCGTAGGAGCCAATAGCAGTGCGAACAAAGTCTAATTCTTCTACACCTAAATCAAAGATTTCATTATCCGCTTTTAAACCATTTAAGAAAGCGATGGTTTCTTCATTTGTTCCTTTAAAGTTGATAAAATGTAGAATTTTTTTACAATGTTCTTCTGATACGCCCAATTCTTTTAATTCTTTTTCAACCGCTTCTTCCCCGATTTTTTCTAATTTATCTACAATACGCATAATGCCTTCTGCACTGTCATCAAGACCTAGCATAGCAAAAAATCCAGTTAATACTTTACGATTGTTAATGCGAATTGTGAAATCTTTAAGACCTAAACGATTGAAGATATCATAGATAATACTAGGGATTTCTGCATCATTCATGAGGGCTAAACTGCCATCACCAATGATATCAATATCGGATTGATAAAATTCTCTAAAGCGTCCTTTTTGTGCGCGTTCTCCACGATATACTTTTCCAATTTGATATCTGCGGAATGGGAAGGTTAAAGCGCTATAATTTTTTGCAACATATTTTGCAAGAGGGACCGTTAAGTCAAAACGCATCGTAAGATCCGTATCCCCTTTTGAAAAACGATAAATCTGTTTTTCTGTTTCTCCACCTGATTTTGTTAAAAGAATTTCAGAGTGTTCAAGCACAGGTGTGTCCAATGGCAAGAAGCCGTATTGGCGATAAACCGCAGATAATGTATCACGGATCTGGTTAAAAATGAGCTGTTCCTTTGGAAGCAGTTCCATAAAACCAGATAAAGTTCTAGGTTTTACAATTCCAGTCTTCATATAATTCCTCCATATATTGTATTGTCCAGTGTGATAAGACGAGCAGAATTTATAAAGTATATTTTACATCGCCTAAAAAGGACCATTAATTATATATTTTACTGGATTCTATCATATCAGTCAATTGTCTTTTCAAGAAAGTAAAAAAAGAAGAAAACGGTGTCGATTGCATCATGATCTAATAGAAAAAAGGAAAGTATTGGAAGAAGAAGGAGATAAATAAGGAACATTAGAGGATTTCAATGTCATGTTTTGACATGGATTTTTTGGAATATTTTATATAATGAGGGAAGTTCAGAAAAAGGAGGAACAGGAATGAGGGTATATCTCGATGTACTGTTTTTCATCAATGGAACAATGGATTTTCTGATCCTTACGTTATTATCTGTTGTCTTTGGATTTTATGGGAGTCCAAAGAGGCGAGTATTAGCAAGTTTGATAGGAGCCTTACTTGCGTGTTTATTTTTTGTGATTGCCCCGTTTTCTAATGGGATACAGCAGATAGCTAGCTCTCTTATTATCAGTGGAATTTTAGTTGGGATTGCCTATGGATTCACAGGGATAAGAGGGTATGTGAAGCGATTATTCTGTCTTTATTTTATGACGGCCACAGTAGGAGGGATGATTATTTGGATTGTGGAAAAGACAGAAATCAGTTATTACATATGGTTATTTTTAAAAACACCTTCGATTCGTAATCTCTATTGGAAGAGTTTTCTTATGATAGGAGGTGGAACATTTTTATTGCTTTTGGTTCTCGGAGGAACTGGAAAAATGGTGCGAGAAGAACAACAGTTTCTCTATCCGGTGACAATACAACTTGGTGAAAAAGTAGTGCATACCGTTGGATTGTTAGATACGGGAAACCGTTTGAAAGAACCAAAAAGTCAAAAGGGAGTGCTTGTCGGGGAATTTCTCGTACTCTATGGAGTATTACGGGAAGATATAAAAGATTGGATGGAAGGATATTTTCAAGGAAAAGGGATGGAAGGAAAGCCAGAAGACGTGTTAATGATCCCTTTTTCATCGGTAGGAAAAAAAGCAGGAGAGATGCCAGCGGTTGTATGTGATAGTATTCTTGTGGCAAGGGATGGAAATGTGGAGAAGAAAGAGGTAATTGTGGCAATTACCAATCAACAACTATCACCATCAAAAGAATATTTTTTGTTGCTACACACAGAACTTTTTAAATGAGAATAAACCAAAAATAGGAGGACGAAACCATGATGTTAAAGTATGCAGGAGTTAATGATATTAAGTTTAAAGTGGTGGAAAGTGTAAAAGGAATGTTATTTCCACAAAAAAATGAGGTACATTATATCGGAGGTTCGGATATTTTACCTCCGCCTTTAGAAGCAGAGGAAGAAGCAGAAGCCTTATTGCGATTAGAAAACAATGATGTAGCAGTCAAAGCACTCTTAATTGAAAGAAATTTACGTTTAGTTGTGTACATAGCAAAGAAATTTGATAATACGGGAATTGGGGTAGAAGATTTAATTTCCATTGGAACAATTGGTTTAATTAAAGCCATTAACACGTTTAATCCAAATAAAAATATTAAATTAGCCACATATGCCTCTCGATGTATTGAAAATGAAATTTTAATGTATTTAAGAAGAAATAATAAAACTCGTTTAGAAGTCTCTATTGATGAGCCATTAAATGTGGATTGGGATGGAAATGAGCTTTTGTTATCCGATATTTTAGGAACGGATGAGGATATCATTTATCGAGATATTGAAGATGAGGTCGATCGGAAATTACTGCGTACCGCTATGGAGATCTTAACGGATAGAGAAAAACTGATTATTGAACTTCGCTTTGGATTAAATACAAAAGATGGAGAAGAAAAAACACAAAAAGAAGTGGCCGATATGTTGGGAATTTCTCAGTCCTATATTTCAAGATTGGAGAAAAAAATTATTCGAAGATTAAAAAAAGAAATTGTAAAAATGGATTAAAGAGAAGAAGGCTTGTAAGAGAAGAAAAACAACCGTATAATAAAAGAAAAAGGGGTACGAAAGAAAAGGATGTGATCTTATGGGAAAAAAACGGTATTATGCAAAAGTTACTGGACGGGTACAAGGTGTTGGATATCGTTATCGAACAACGATGATTGCAAAAGAAAAGGATGTGACAGGCTGGGTTAGAAATTGTGAGGATGGTTCCGTAGAGCTAGAGGCACAGGGAGAAGAAAGTGCCTTAGAACAGTTTTTTAAAGAAATCCAAAAAAGTAATTGGTTTATTCGAGTAAGACATTGTGAGAAGAGAGAAATTAAGATAGAGCAACAAGAAAAAGGATTTCGGGAGCGATATTAGCTTCCGAAATCCTTTTTTCTGCTATACACAGGTGTTGTTAATAAAAAAGCAACGTCATATCATTCCAAACGGCTCCACCATGGGTGGAATTTGAGATTCCTTGATGTTCATATCCAAATGTTTCATAATAATGAATTAAGTGATCTTTACAAGTGAGAATGATTCCTTTTTTTCCTCGCTTTTTTGAAATCTCAATGAGATGATTCATTAAATCAGCTGCAATGCCTTGTCTTCGATAGGCAGGAAGAACATCAAGTCCGAAGATGGTTTGATAGTCTCCGGCTGGATTGTGAAGAGAAACATTATGATAAAGTTCATCTTTTAAAACGGTTTCATTGGTCATACACCCATTGATAAATCCAATAATTTCACCGTCCATTGTTTCTGCTAGAAAAAAACTTTCTGGGAAAGTAGTGATTCGAAGTTGAAAACTATTTTTATCTGCGGCTTCAGCAGGTGGAAAACAAGTGGCTTCAACGGCTGTGATAGCATCTAAATCTTCTAATGTAGCATTGCGAATTTGATAGTTCATAAAGTATTTCCTTTCTACCTAAGATGTTGAAATGTTAGCTTATTTTTTCAAGAGCCTGTGGACTTAAAATCTTCTTTCTCGTAACAAGGAATAAAATACCAGCCATTGTTGCAGAAAGAATGTCAGAGATTGGTTCTGCATAATAAATGGAAGTGACGGTTCCAAAAATAAGTGGTAAAAGAATAGCAAGAGGGACTAATAAAATTACTTTTCGAAGAAGTGCTAAGAAAAGAGAAATTTTTGCTTGTCCAAGTCCCATAAAAGCCGTTTGACAACCCATTTGAATGCCAAACATAAAAATACCAGACATAAAGATTGGCATAACTTCTCCTACGATAAAGATGAGAGACTCTTTATCCGTAAAGAAGCGGGCAAAAAATGTTGGGAATTTCGTCGTTAAAATACAAGAAAGTGTTGTCAATAAAAAGGTAGTAATAACCGTATAAAAAAAGGTTTTTTTCACCCGATCAAACTGACTAGCCCCAAAATTGTAGCTAATAATCGGTTGAACCCCTTGCGTAAATCCTTGAATTGGTACTACAATCAGTTGCATAATACTTTGAATAATTGTCATAGAGCCAACGTAAATATCGCCACCATAAAGCTGTAAACTATGATTTAATACAATGTTAATAAGGCTTTCGGTGCTTTGCATAATAAAAGGAGAAATTCCTAAGGATGCGATATGTTTTAAAATTTCAAAGTCTGGCTTTAGATAACGAAGGCGAATCCGAATGGCAGAACGTTTTGAGGTTAAAAAAGAAACAACCCAAATGGCACTGAATGCTTGGGAAATTACTGTAGCAATTGCAGCACCACGAACGCCCATATGCAACCCAAAAATAAAAATAGGGTCCAGTACAATATTGGTAACAGCACCGATAAGAACAGAAAACATAGCAATTTTTGCTTGTCCTTGAGAGCTAATAAATAAGTTTAACCCTAAAGAAAGTTGTACAAAAATTGTTCCAAGCAAATAAATATCTAAGTAGTCATTGGCATAAATGATTGTGCTATTACTTGCTCCAAATAAATATAAAAGAGGAGTTTTGAAAAAAAAGAAAAATAGTGTTAGTACAATAGAAAATAAGATTAAAAGGCTTGTACCGTTTCCAAGAATTTGTTCTGCTTTTTCATTATTTTGACGGCCTAACTGAATGGAAGCAAGAGGTGCACCTCCTGAACCAACAAAATAACTGAATGCAGAAATCAGCATAATAATCGGGAAGGTAACCCCAACTCCTGTTAAAGCAATATCACCTACATTTGCCATATGTCCAATGTAAATGCGATCTACAATGTTATAAAGAACATTAATAATTTGGGCAATGACAGAAGGAATAGCAAGGCTTACCATGAGTTTAGGAATTGGAAGCGTCCCGAGTTTTTGCTCATTTGATTGTTCCATAAGTAAAATCCTTTCTGCTTTGTCAAAAATATACTCTGATAATTATAAGGATAGTATTAACCTGCTATCTTGTCAATGATTTCTTCCAAAATAAGGTATGTATAGTTTACTTAGAAATAGTGAATCATTAAAAGTAGACACTACTAATACAAAAGGAGAAATCGATTATGGCTTTGAATAAAGTGGAAATTTGCGGTGTGAATACAACTGAACTCCCTCTTTTAAAAAAAGAAGAAAAACAGGAATTGATGAAACAAATCAAAAAGGGGAATAAAAGAGCGAGAGAACGCTATATCCAAGGAAATTTACGCTTAGTACTCAGCATTATTCAGCGATTTTCCAATAGCAATGAAAACTTTGATGATCTATTCCAAGTAGGTTGTATTGGTTTAATGAAGGCAATTGATAATTTTAATGATGAATTAGATGTGCAGTTTTCGACCTATGCTTGTCCGATGATTATTGGAGAAGTGAGACGCTATTTAAGGGATAATAATAGTATTCGAGTGAGCCGTTCTTTAAGGGATATTGCTTATAAGGCAATTTATGCAAAAGAAAGCTTAACAAAGCAATTAAATCGTGAACCGACGATAGAAGAAGTAGCGGAACAGATCGAGATGAAAAAAGAAGAGGTTATCCGTGCGTTAGATGCGATTGCAAGCCCAATGTCATTATATGAACCCGTATATCAAGAAGGTGGAGATACCTTATATCTTATGGATCAGGTAAGGGACAAAAAAAGTGGAGAAGAAAACTGGATCGAAGATATCGCTTTAAAAGAAGCTATGAAGCGTCTTTCTAGAAGGGAAAATGAAATTATAAGGTTACGTTTTTTTGAAGGAAGAACTCAAACCGAGGTGGCAGATGAAATCAGCATTTCCCAAGCACAAGTCAGCCGTTTAGAGAAGACGGCATTAAAAAATATGAAGCAGTATTTACAGTCATAAAAGCAAATGAATCTTACAAAGTGTGCATTGCGAAAAGCAACTAAAAATCACAAAACGTGTGCAATGGACACTTTGTTCTTTTGTGTTATAATATAAGAATAAAAGAGAGAAAATGGAGAATGTTGTATGAAAAGGTTATATTTTGATTCTGCTGCCACTTCTTTTCCAAAGCCAGAGAGTGTAATAGAAGCGGTAACAAATTATATGAAAAACTATGGAACAAATGTGAATCGGGGCGGTTATCAATCCGCTTATAGTACGGCCAGTGTTGTCTATGATACGAGAGAAAAACTCTGTCATCTTTTTGATTTTGCCCCATGTGAAAATGTTATTTTTACGCAAAATATTACATATGCTTTTAACATGATTTTAAAAGGGTATTTAAAAAGAGGAGATCATGTATTAGTGAGTGCCATGGAGCATAATGCGGTTATGAGACCATTAGTTCAGTTACAAAAACAAGGGGTTTCGTTTTCGAGAATTCCATGTACAAAGCAAGGAGATTTAATCGTAGAAGAAGTGGAAACTCTGATCCAGAGTAATACAAAAGCAATTATTTTAACATCGGCATCCAATGTATGTGGAACGAGAATGCCATTAAAAAAAATAGGAGAGCTGTGTGAGCGATATGGGTTAACTTTTATCGTAGATTCGGCACAAGAGGCAGGTGTTTTTCCAATCTCTATGAAAGAGATGAAAATAGATATCTTAGCCTTTACCGGTCATAAAGGATTATTAGCACCACAAGGCATTGGAGGATTTCTTATAAGCGACAAAATAGTAAAAGAAGTAGAGCCTTTGATTACAGGAGGGACGGGAAGTGCTTCTGATTCGGAGGAAACACCAGAAATTCTTCCTGATAAATTTGAGGCTGGAACATTAAATTTACCTGCTATTTTTGGGCTAAATGCTTCCCTTCAATATTTAAATGATGTTGGAATTGAGGAGATTCAAAAAAAAGAATTAAAGTTAACAAAACAGTTTTTAGAAGGGATAAAGACGATAGAAGGGATTCAAGTGATAGGACATGAAGAGTTGGGAAATCGTGTGCCTGTTGTTTCTATCCAATGCAACTGGATGGATGAATCGGAGCTTGCTTTTTTATTAGATAGTGAATATGGAATTATGACCAGAGTGGGGATGCATTGCGCGCCAAATGCTCATAAGACCCTTGGAAGTTTTCCAAGAGGAACGATTCGGTTTTCTTTTGGATATGAAAATACAAAAGAAGAAGTGGAACAAGTATTACAAGCCATAAGAAAAATAGAAAAAGGACAACGATAAGAATAGTTTCTAATTCGTTGCACATTGCTTACACGTAGTACTTTTTTATATGATAGGAAATTTCGTTTCCTATCATATAAAAAGAGGAGGTAGCAAGAACGAAAAGTTTTTGCTACCTCCTCTGTTATCACATTAAGGAAAGTTTCAGTTCAATAAATTTATAATTAGTCTTCTACTAAAGCTGCTGTAATAATAGCCATAGAGTAAACTTCTTCTGCGTTACAACCGCGAGATAAGTCATTGATTGGAGCATTAAGACCTAAAAGAATAGGACCATATGCTTCAAAGTTACCAAGACGTTGAGCGATTTTGTAACCGATGTTACCAGCATTGATATCTGGGAAAATAAATACGTTTGCATGTCCAGCAACTGCGCTATCTGGACATTTTGTTTTTGCAACGCGTGGAGAAACAGCGGCATCGAATTGGATTTCGCCTTCAATTGGTAATTCTGGATAAGCAGCTTTTGCTTTTGCAGCAGCATTGCGCATTTTATCCACATCTTCTCCTTTTCCAGATCCAAGAGTAGAGTAGCTTAAGAAAGCAACTTTAGGGTCGATACCAAAAACTTTACCACATTCAGCAGAAGCGTAAGCGATTTCAACAAGCTGATCTTCTGTTGGTTTGATGTTGATTGCACAATCACCCATTGCTAATACTTCGTTGTCACCTGTAGCAGATGGACGAACTAAGATAAAGCAAGAAGATACAACGCTAGAACCTGGTTTTGTTTTGATTAACTGAAGTGCTGGACGAACAGTATCAGCTGTAGAATAAGTAGCACCACCGAGTAAAGAATCTGCGATACCCATTTTCACGAGCATAGTACCGAAGTTATTTCCTTGGCTTAATGCTTTACGAGCGTCTTCTGGTGTCACACCTTTGCTTTTACGAAGTTCGCAATAAAGGTCAATCATTTCATCGATTCTATCAAAGTTTTGTGGATCGATTATTTGTCCACCACGAATATTAAAACCATATTCTTCTGCAGCTTTTTCAACTTCTTCTTTATTTCCAACTAAGATTGGTGTTAAGAAATTAGAAGCTAATAAACGAGAAGCAGCTTCTAAGATTCTAGGATCCGTACCTTCTGTAAAAACGATTGTTTTTGGACTTTTTTTCAGCTTTTCGATCATAACGCTGAATCCTGCCATTTTATTCATTATTGTTTCCTCCTTGAGTATATGATTATATGATTGCCATACATTGTATTTTGTATGCAAGAATTATCTAAGTAATACTTTACCACATTTTTGAAATATTGCAATTGTTATAATAATAATTAA
>UQVN01000074.1 GCA_900544525.1 uncultured Eubacteriales bacterium | reverse complement strand
CCTTGCTTTTCTTAATAAAATAGGAGTATAATCATGATATCTTTTTTATCTTTTTAAGAAAGGAATATGATAATTATGAAATATCGTAAATTAAAAGGAACTCCTTATGATCCTTATTCTGGCGGACCTTATAGTAACGCTTATGGCGATGTACAAGAACATAGAGATTCTATGAAAGATGTGGTACTTTGGTATGAACGACCAAGTTATGTGGTTTCCTTTTTAATTTTATTTTTTCCTGTAGGATTATTTCTTATGTGGCGAAATCTGAAATGGAATCCTGTTGTAAAAATCATTTTATCGGTTGTAGGTGTTATTATTTCTTGTCTGTTTTATTACTATTGGTTTTCTAACTAATAAAACAAAGTGTGCATCGTTTGCACCAAGTGTTTTTTCTGTTATAACAAACAGAATTTTCTATAATAGAAAAGGCGATCAATGTTTCTCTCTCATTGATCGCCTTTTCTCTCGTTCCATTATCGTCCTTTTTTATTGACTAATAATGGTTTTACTATTTTATAAATCTCTCCAGCTTTTTCACTTCTATATCGTTTTACTAAAGCGTTGTTAATCCCCTGTTTTGTTTTATATTTCTTTATATACCCAAAAATTCGCTTCACCTCATCGCCTTCTTCTGGCATATATTGTAGCATCTTTTCTTCTACTGATTTCTCAATCTGCTCTGGTGTTGGTTCTATTCTTTTTGGAACTTGACAAATTTTCTTTCCTATCTCTGCTTGCATATTCTTACGCTTTTCAACCTTCTTTTCTTTCTCCACATGAACTACGTTGAGCGCTGTTCGAATATTAAACTCTTTTTTAATCCAAAACTTTTTAATAAATTGAAAGGTCTCATCTCCACTTACAATAATATATTCTTCTTTTGGATTTTTGGCTAATAAATATCCTAAATATGTTGCAAGTTGAAAATCAAGTGCATTTTTTTTGCCAACATCTGCTTGATAATAATAGAAATGTCCATTGGATTCTTGAATTTTTTTATGCAATTCAAATGTCATTTTATTGGCATTTTCACTATAAAAAATATGAACCTCATCTTTTTCTGATAAATGTTCTGCTCCTTCTAATCCACTAATTGCTACATTTTCATAATCAATTAAATACACTCCCATGCTCTTCTTCTCCTATTCGCATTTTTATTTTCTTTCCCCTAACCCTAAGAAAGAGAAGAACATCTCACTCATTATTTATAATTCCGAATAATAACCTCTTCTCCAACGCGTTTTTTCGCATCAGAATTAATGGATCGCTTTACAGGCACAACCTCGATATCATACTCCGAATAGAGTTCTCGAATCAGTTCGGTATCGTGATTTGTCAGCATGCAATAGCAACCTCGTTTTGATAATTTCTTAAATAATTTTGCCAGTCTTATATGACTCGCTTTATCAAAACCTTCCTTTGTATAAGATTCAAAAGAAGTAGGATTTAAAGGGGCATAGGGACTATCAAAAAAGATAAAATCTCCTTTTCTTGCTCCCTTACACGCTTTTTCAAAATCCCCTTCTAAAATTCGAACTTTCTTTAAATACTTTGAAATACCCTCAATATTTTTCTGAGTATAAGATGACTTCTTACTATTATTATAAGGAACATTAAACAGCCCTTTTCCGTTAACACGATATAGACCATTAAAACAATGTTTATTTAAGAAAAGAAAGAGTGCAGCCATCCAAACATCATACTCCTCTTTTAACATTTTCTCGTTATAAAGTGCTCTTTTCTCATAATAGTAATCTCTTCCACCTTGAATAAGCCCTTGATCGAGTTGTTCCACACAAGCCATAACTTCATTTGGCATTGTTTGTATACTTCGATAAGTATGGACAAGGGAACGATTATAATCATTAATAATTGCTTTTTTTGGTTGTAACTCAAATAAAACAGCTCCACCACCAACAAAAGGCTCAAAATAACGATTGTACTTCTCTGGTAATCGCTCTTTAATGGCGGGAAGAAGCTGTCTCTTCCCACCTGCCCACTTTACAAAAGGAGTGATCGATTGCTTTTTCATAGCTTCGTCTCCTTATCTTGTCCTATTAGTTTTCATTCATCTTACTTAATTTAGCTGTCTGATCTGCTGCAATTAAAGAATCAATGACTTCATCTAAATCTCCATTCATAATAGAATCTAATTTGTGAAGTGTCAACTTAATTCTATGATCGGTCACACGACCTTGTGGGAAGTTATAAGTTCTAATCTTTTCAGAACGATCTCCTGTTCCAACTTGACTTCTTCTAGCTTCCGCCTCTGCATCATGTGCTTTTTGAAGTTCCATTTCATATAATCTTGAACGAAGAATTTTAAGTGCTTTTTCCTTATTCTTCAACTGTGATTTCTCATCTTGACAAGAAATAACAATTCCAGAAGGGATATGTGTTAAACGCACAGCAGAGTCTGTTGTATTGACACACTGTCCACCATTTCCTGATGCACGGAATACATCAAATTTACAGTCGTTCATATCTAATTGGAAATCCACTTCTTCTGCTTCAGGCATAATCGCAACGGTAATAGTAGAAGTATGAATACGTCCGCCTGACTCTGTTGCTGGAACACGTTGTACACGATGTACACCAGACTCATATTTAAAACGAGAATATACCCCTGTTCCACTGATCATGAAAATCGCTTCTTTAAATCCACCAATTCCATTTTCATTTACAGACATCATTTCCACTTTCCAGCGTCTTCCTTCTGCATAGTTTTTATACATACGGAATACTTCTGCTGCAAAAAGTGCCGCTTCATCTCCACCTGCACCTGCACGAATTTCTACAATAACGTTCTTTTCATCGTTAGGATCTTTTGGAAGAAGTAAAATTTTTAAGTCATTTTCTAATTGTTCAATCTGCTTTTTAGCTTCATTTAAATCTTCCTTTGCCATTTCACGCATTTCTTCATCAGTTTCAATTTCTAATAGTTCTAAACTATCTTCTACAGTTTGTTTTGCTTTTTTATACTCTGTATATTTTTCAACGATCGGCGCTAAATCATTTTGTTCTTTCATTAATTGGCGATATCTTGCCTGATTATTTATGACATCTGGATCACTTAATTCTTCTAATACAACCTGAAGTCTTTCCACAATATCGTCTAATTTATCAAACATAACGGTTCCTCCTGCTTTTCCTTTTTTCTATTATTATTTTATCTTTTTATAACGAGCAGCCGCAATACGATCAAGCCCTGCTAAATCTTTTTTAATCTGAATGTCCTCATATTCCTTATAGGAAGAGAAAATCTCTTGTAATGCACTTCCTTGATTATACCCAATTTCAAAAAAAAGCCATCCACCATCTGTCAAATATTGTCTTGCCTCTTTTACAATTCTTCTATAAAAGTAGAGTCCATCTTCTCTTCCATCAAGCGCCATCATAGGCTCATGATCCTTGACTTCTGGCATTAATTTTTCACATTCTTTTGTTTCAATATAAGGTGGGTTCGATACAATTAAATCAAACTTCTCTTCTTTTGGAATCGATTCAAACAAATCTCCTTGATAAAATCGAACGAAACTATTTGTTTCATTTTCCTTTAATAAACGTTCTGCATTTTTTTTTGCAACAAAAAGTGCCTCTTTTGACAAATCTGTAGCTACTACTTCTTTATAATTGCCAAGTAATGCGATACTAAGCGCAATACAACCACTTCCTGTACAGACATCTAGCATCTTTTCTCCTGATGGAGCTGTCTTTAGCACTTCTTCTATAACAGTTTCTGTATCCTGTCTTGGAATTAAAACATTCTCATTTACAAAAAACTCATATCCCATAAACTCTTGTACACCTGTTAAATGCTGTAATGGAATATGTTCTTTTCGCTTTTTAATGAGTTGTTCATAACGCTTTCCTTGTTCTTCCTTTATTTCTTTATCTCCATCTAATAAAAAATCAATTCGAGACAGGGAAGTTACAAATTCAAACAAATACCATGCATCTAATGACGCATCACTGATTTGTTGTTGTTCTAACTGGCTGGTTCCCCATGAAACCCATTCCTTCGCGTTCATGTTATCGCCCTTTCTATTTCTCTTTCACTGAACAACACCCTTCAACTTCTCCGTTATTCAATGCTTTTATATATTCTTTCCAGTCTAGCACCGCTTCCACAGAACGAATAGCAACTTCTATCATTTCATCTTCTGGCTCTCTTGTTGTTAAGCCTTGCAATGCCATTCCAGGTTTACTAAGCCAATTCACAAAAGAATGGTCGCTCTTTCCTGCTAAACGAATGAATTCATACGAAACACCTGCAATCACTGGAACAAGCAATAGACGAACGAGCAGACGCATCCATGTTCCTTCCACTTGAATGAACATAAAGAAAATAACACTAATCACCATAACGATTAAAAGAAAACTCGTACCACAGCGTTTATGATAACGAGAATGTTTTCTTATGTTTTCTACCGTCAATTCTTCTCCATGTTCCAAACAATTGATCGTTTTATGCTCTGCTCCATGATACATAAACGTCCTCTTAATATCACTCATCTGTGAAATCAATATAATATAGGAAAGAAAAAGACCGATCCGAACAACACCCTCCATAAAGGAAATGAAGAAATTGGAATCTGTATAATGTCTTAATAGGTTGGCAAGAAAATATGGCAAAACCATAAAAAGTCCAACTGCCATTATAATCGAAATGCAAACGGTAATCCCGATTACAATATCTTCTGCTTTTCCTTTCAAATGTTTTTCAAGCCAAGTATCCATTTTGGATGGTTTCTTTTGTTCCTCTTCTTCTTCAAAAAAACTAGCAGAATATGTTAGCGTTTTCATTCCAACTACAAGAGATTCCACAAAGCTGGCAACCCCTCTTAAAATTGGAAGTCTCAAAATAGGATACTTCTCTGTATATCCTATATAATCTTGTACATCTACAACAATTTCCTTATTGGGCTTTCTGACGGCTACCGCATACTTATCCAGGTTCTTCATCATGACACCTTCCATAACCGCCTGTCCACCAATCATTGTCCTTTTCATAACGCCTCCTTTGCCTCTCGACTAATATTTCTACGCAAATATGAAAAGCCTGCTTTTCGTGCACATCGTTTACACATAGCACTGTTTTTATATTATAGGAAATACAATTTCCCATAACATAAAAATAGGCTGAGATTATTCAATCCCAACCTATTCTTAAACTTCTTATTATTGGTTAACACCATATTTACGATTGAATTTATCAATACGACCACGAGCCTGAGCTGCTTTCTGCTGTCCAGTGTAGAATGAATGACATTTAGAACAGATTTCTACGTGGATATCTTCCTTTGTAGAACCAGTTACGAACTCGTTTCCGCAGTTACATACTACCTTTGCTTGATAATAAGCTGGATGGATTCCTTCTCTCATCTTTTTCACCTCTTTGTCAGTTATTCATCTATAAGATGACATCATAAACTTGTCAATCTTTTTTAGTGTTTTAAACAGCTTTCTCATTATATCATACCCTCTATTACATTGCAAGCACAATCTGTATTTTTTTGGAACTTTTTTAAGCTATAAGCCATGTTCGCTCTCAAATACAGTTCTAAACGATGAAAAGCAGTCCTTCAAATCTCTTTTTTATTTTATGAAGTTTTCAACAATGACTTTCTTACAAGATCTATAAATTCTTCATTATTTTTCGTTTTTATAAATAATTTTAACATTTCATCTAATGTTTCATCAGAACGACCACCAGAAAGTTCTCTTCGTAAAGCATCTACTGTATCTTTTTCCACTGGTGTTAAAAGAAGATCATCTCTTCTTGTTCCAGATTTTAAAATATCAATGGCTGGGAAAATTCGTTTTTCTGATAACTTTCTATCAAGAACTAATTCCATGTTACCAGTGCCTTTGAATTCTTCAAAAACAACATCGTCCATTTTGCTTCCTGTTTCTACAAGAGCCGTAGCAAGCACGGTTAAACTTCCGCCTTCTCTCATATTTCTAGCAGCCCCAAAAAATTTCTTTGGCATATGAAGAGCAGCAGGATCAAGACCACCTGTTAATGTTCTTCCACTTGGTGGAACGGTTAAATTGTAAGCTCTTGCAAGTCTTGTAATACTATCTAATAAAATTACAACATCTTTTTTATGTTCTACTAAGCGTTTTGCACGCTCTAATACCATTTCCGATACTCGTTTATGATGTTCTGGAAGTTCATCAAAAGTAGAATAAATAACTTCTACATTTGGCCCTTCAATGGATTCACGAATATCTGTTACTTCTTCTGGACGTTCATCGATTAAAAGGACGATCAGTTGCATATCGCGATAGCTAGTAGAAATGCTTTTTGCTACATCTTTTAATAAAGTTGTTTTTCCTGTCTTTGGTGGAGAAACAATCATTCCTCTTTGTCCTTTTCCAATTGGAGAAAGTAAGTCCATAATTCTCATGGAAACGCGAGACCCTTGTCGTTCTAATCGGATTCTTTCATTTGGGAAAATCGGTGTCAATTCTTCAAATGTTTTTCTCTTTGCCGCTTCCACTGGATGAAATCCATTCACGGAATTTACAAATAACAAAGCACTAAATTTTTCACTCTGTGTTTTAATTCGAATATTTCCAGTTAAAATATCTCCTGTCTTTAAATTAAAACGACGAATCATAGAAGGTGCTACATAAATATCATTTTCTCCTGGGAGATAATTTTCACAGCGAATAAATCCATATCCATCTGGCATTACCTCTAAAATACCATTGGCTGTTTCTCCACTATCTAACTCTTCAAATGATAAACGCTGTTCTCGAACGCCTTCTCTTTCCGAATCTTTTTCACATTCTTTTGTTGTTCCTCTTACATATTCAGAAGAATCTTTATGATTGGTCCGTTCGTTTTCTCTTCCACACTCTCTTCTTGTGCTTTTTAAAGTTTCATTTTCTTCTTTTAAAGTTTTTCCTCTTGTTCCATTATTTTCGGATTCTCTTTGGGATCTCAATCCTTCTTTTTCTTCTGAAACCATTTCTTTGCCTATTTCTTTACTGGCTTGCTTTTCTGAGTCTATTACTTTTGTCTTATCACATTCTTGACTATTAGAATCCAATTCAATTAATTTCTCAATGATTTCATTCTTCTTTAATATCGTAATTCCTTTTAGTCCACGTTCTTTTCCTATTGCACACAATTGCGCTTTAGACATTTTTTCATATTCCATGAATGATTCCTTTCTTTTCTCATATTGTTTTATTTATTTCATTAAAATCGATTTTTTCCATAACGTATGTGCATTTTGGGTAGTTTTTAGATAATAATCGTTGAAGATAATCAATATTATTCCGATTTTACTTAATAGATATTTTACTCTTTGACACAAACTCTCATATCTTTCGATGAGACAACACCTTTTCCGTATTACTCGATCCGTTGTCTTAGTATAAACTAAGTTTGATTTTACCATTGTAGCATAACTTTTTCTTCCTTACAAGGTTTCTTTTCCTTCCTATTGCCATAGAAATTGAGAAATGCTATGATAACATAGAAACAAAAGACAATAGAAATGAGATGATAACATGGAGCAAAGATATTATACTTTAAATCAATATTTAAAAGAGCAGTTTCATGAAAAAGTGTATAAACTCTCGCTAAGTGGCGGTATGACTTGCCCAAACCGAGATGGAACACTTGGAAACCGTGGCTGTATTTTCTGTAGTGAAGGTGGTTCTGGAGACTTTGCTTCCTCAGCGACCCTTCCTATCAAAGAACAGATCGAAGAAGGAAAACTTCGTCTAAAAAATAAAAAAACTGGTCAAAAATTTATCGCCTACTTTCAAGCGTTCACCAATACGTATGCTCCCATATCATGGCTTAGAAAAATTTTTTATGAAGCAATCGAACCTGAGGAAATTGTAGCACTTTCCATTGGCACAAGACCTGATTGTCTTTCCGATGAAGTGCTTGCTTTATTAAAAGAATTAAATCAAAAAAAACCTGTTTTTGTAGAACTAGGACTTCAAACGATTTATGAACAAAGTGCAAAGTTTATTCGAAGAGGCTATCCTCTTTCCTGCTTTCACGATGCGGTCTATCGGTTAAAAAATATCGGTTGCAATGTAGTCGTTCATATGATACTTGGACTTCCCAACGAAACAAATGAGATGATTTTAGAAGAGATTCGTTATCTCAACAAACTTCCGATTGATGGAATCAAATTGCATCTTCTGCACATTTTAAAAAATACAGATTTGGCTATCTATTATGAACGACACCCTTTTCCAACTTATTCCCTAGAAGAATATGCGGATCTCATCATTGACTGTATCAATGAACTTCGTCCTGACATTGTCGTTCACCGTATTACAGGAGATGGTCCAAAAAACCTTTTAATCGCCCCACTTTGGAGCGGTAATAAAAAAGTGGTTCTCAATACAATGCACCATAGAATGAAAGAGCAAAATTGCATACAAGGAAAAAATTATAAGGAGTGATATACCATGCATGCTGATGGTTTAACATTATATAAACTAATCGTTCTCTATATGTTGGATAAAGTGGATTTTCCTCTTACAAACTCCCAACTATCCCAATTTATTTTGGACAAAGGATATACCAATTATTTTAACTTACAACAAGCAATCAATGAATTAGTGGATTCTAGTCTTATTCGTCCTGAAATTATTAGAAATACAAGCCACTACCACAGCACTCCAGCTGGTGTAGAGACATTACGACTTTTTGAATATAAAATTCCAGATGCCATCAAAAGTGACATTATGGAATTTTTTGAAGAAAACCGTTACCAGCTTCGAAATGAAGTGGAAATTCTTTCCGAATATTATCCAGCAAAAAAAGGCGAATATACGGTAAACTGTATTGTAAAAGAAAAAAGCAGTACCCTATTAGAAGTAAAGTTAAATGTGGTATCCGAAGAGCAGGCAGTTGTGATTTGTGATAACTGGAAATCCAATAGCTCTGATGTATATAGCTATTTAATTCATACGTTAATGTTTAAGAAAAAAGAGGAAGAAAACGAACAATAAAAACAAAAAGGATGAGAAAAAGGAGCTATGTACTAAGTCATATCCTAGTGCATAACTCCTATTTTCATTTCGCTGTTAAAATTTATATCGTAAATTCTATTTGTTATATTTTAAGATAAGCTTTATTGCAATTGATTCAAATCGATCACCTCATCGAACAGCTCTAACTGCTCTTTTTTCATATGATGTCCAATGATAATAACGGTAACTGGCAACTGACAAAGAAATTTCATAACTTCCAAAGAAGTTTTATCATCAAGAGCTGCTGTTGGTTCATCGACAATTAAAAATTTAGGAAGCGAAAGAACGGCTCTTGCTAAACAGACTCTTGACTTCTCTCCACCTGAAATTCCATTCATGTTATTCACCGTTTTTTCCAATGATAAATAATCAATTTTTAATTGTTCCATGCAGTTTCGAATTTTTAAAGAGTCATTATTTCGGTAGAGATCAATATTATGAAAGATCGTATCTTCAAATATGTAACTTTGCTGTTCTACATAGTTAATAAGTTCCAACTGTTGCTGTTCCCTCATTTTATGAATTGGTATATCAGAAATGGTGACCGTACCTTTCGTAGGCTCTAACTCTCCTGAAATAATTTTTGCTAACGTTGTCTTACCTTTTCCACTTTCCCCTTGAATCAAATATTTTTTACCTGCCATAAATTCATAAGAAAAATCAGAAATTACATTTTTCTGATTATCATAAGAATATCCAACACCATCAAGACATAATGTTACATCTTTTATTTTCTCCTCTTCTACTTGTATTTTTGTATCTTCTTTTTCTTCTAAAATCGGGCTTCTTAACTCTTCTAAAATCGGCTTTGTTGCATTGATAGCAGTTCTATAATTAGCAACGGAAATAATTGGACGAAAAATATTGTTCATCAACTGTAAAGTAGCCATGACTTGACCAATTGTAATCAAATTTTTAAATGTTAAATATCCACCTACTAAAAAGATGCCGATCTGCACAATAAAACCGATACTCAATGACAGCGTGCCTACAAAGTAATTGGAATACTTTGCTTCATAACGCTTTTGTTCCATTTGCTGCACTGCCAATCCATGCTTTTTCAAAAATTGATCGATCACCTGATACTTTTTAATCTCTAATCTTCCCTGTAACCAATCGTTGATACTCTTTACATAGTTTGTACTCTCTTCACTATAAGCAACGGCTTTCTTTTGCACATATTGCTCTGTCATCTTTGGCACAATAAGAGGAATACAGGATACTAAAACGGCCGTAATAAAAATGAGCCAATGAATAGAAATTAAAACAACACAAGCCAAAACAAATAAAACACAATTTTCTAAAATCATCCATTTACTCAAATAATAATCCGTATAAATGGATTCTATTTTTGTTGTAAAATTCGCTATGTCATAAGATTCCTCTCTTGATTTTAATAATTCTTTTTGATAAATATGTTCCTTTAATTCCATACATTTTCTCCCAGAATAAAGATATAAGTTCATTCTAGAAAAAATAGAACAAAAGAAATTCATTATAATTAATGCTATAGATATTAAGATACTTGCTACAAAGATTTGTTCTTGTTTGGAACTAATGCCATCGAATATTTTTCCTAAAAATACACTGACGCCAACCTCCGTAAAAGAAGCTAAAACAATAAATACAATTGCTAAATACTTTGAAACTGTTGTACTAGCTTTCATATTTTCCCTCCCTATCATTCCTATTGCATTTGTAATTATCTAACACACTGAGTATTAGAACTATAGAAGGAAAGATTTCACTCTATCCTGTTCCTATTTTCTATTGATGTATTTGTAATCCCTCTGCTGATTTGACCTCGCTTTCATAACTACCATTCATATCCACAGCTGCTAATACTAGATAATTCTCCCCTTCTTTTAATGAGTAAGAATTTTCCCCATCGGATACTTTCGTCAGCTTATGAGCCGCAGTCAATAAATATGCCTGTGCTTCTCCCTCTTTTAGTTCGAACTTAGAATTCATTGTGATTGTCATATCCTGATTTGCTACTAATGTTAGTGGATATCTTACTCCTTTAAAACGTTTACAAGAATACGTATATCGATTCCCTTCTAACATTCCTCCTGCAAATACTTGTTCAGAACCAAAGATTCGATTGATAATTCCGTCCTCGTCGATATCCGATAGGCTCTTTATTTTTTTTGATTGAGTACCAAAGTCTGATTTGGCTGTTTTTATCTGTTCTGTTGTATTTGCTTCTAGTTGACTATCTGTTGTATTTTCTATCACCGCCTCTGTTGTAACCGTAGAGTTTCCTCCTTGACTATAGGCAGTTAATAACCCCATTACTATTAATAAACTGATTCCTATTAATTTTCTTCTCATAATAACCTCCCATATTCACTAAATATCTATCTCTTTGTTTTTTAATGTTTTTGAATATCATACTATTTTTATCCATAAAATAACATGGCGTTTTTGGAATATTTTTTATTCCAAAACACCATATACAAAATAAACTTCCTTTTTCATACTGATAACCAAAGTTTCTTTTTTTCCTGAATTAATTGTATCGCTTCTAAATCATTCATAAAAACCGCTCCTTTCAAAGCCTGTTCCAAATAAAATTGACAGGCTTTTTTATATTTTTCCTTTTTTATTTCATTTTGGCTTTTTTCCAACTGATTTCCATAATTCCAACCTATATTATATAAATGTTCATGCAAGAAAACACTATCTGCATAAAAGTACTCCATACTAATCCCTCTTCTTGCTTGAAGTATACTTTCATTATATGCTCCACTAAGACCTAATGCTTTCTCTAAGTTTATACGTAAAAGACTATAGCTACTATAACCAGACATTGGATAAACTCCTTCAAAGTATTCCTTTAACTTTTGATACAAAAAAATTCCTTGTTCATATTGTTTTTGCTCAATATATGTTTGTGCAATATTAATATAAATCGTAATTTCTTTTTTACTCAATAACCTCGTTAATTTCTTTTCATCCTCTATTTCAAAATCTTTCCATGTTATCTTTAATATTTCTATAAGTTGCTCCCGATATTGCTTTAATTGAACATTTCCATCATGATAATCAACCACTACTTTTGCCCATTTTATATACTGTTCATTAATAGGAAAACTCAAATCCAATTCTTCTTCTAATTGTCCGATACAGACCTTTACTTTATTAAAATTCCTCTCTCCTAACAAATAATCAATCTCCCACCGAAGCTCCTGTACTCGCAATCCTCCTATCACTGTAGCTATTTTCATATCATATTGTCCAAGTCCTAATTCATGAAAATAATGTTCACAAGTTGCTTTTCTTGGTTTTCTATGTCCGTTTTCAATTTTCGATAGTGTACTTGGATCCGCTTTTCCTCTTCCACTCCTATCCACATAATTTAATTGTTCTTGCGTTTTTCCTACATATTCTCTTGTATTTTTTATAATATCCCCGATAAAATACACACCTAAATGAGGTCTCTTTTTTTCTACCTTCTCAGCAATTAACGAACTTTCTATAAATTGTAACATTGATAAATATTGTTCATTTTCTTCTTTTCCTTTTATCCCTACCTCTTTTATAACATCCTGATAAAGTTCTAAAAACTCTTTTAAAAATAATAGACTTTTATATTGTTTCAAAAATGCAATTGCCTCTTCACAGCAGACAAGACATCTTAGAATCTCTTCTTCTCTATAA
>UQVN01000073.1 GCA_900544525.1 uncultured Eubacteriales bacterium | reverse complement strand
CATTATAAAATAAAATATCAATATCAAGAGTTCTTGGTCCCCAATGAATCGTTCTCTCTCTTTCTCCCTCTTGCTCAATTTTATTACAAACTTCTAGCAATTCTTCTGGAGTCAACAGCGTTTCTATTTCCATACAACTATTTAAAAACTCATATTTTGCATATTCTCCATAAGGTTCTGTTGCGATATACTCTGCTACTTTTTTTACTCTTGTATCCTCTCTTTCTTTAAAGCGCGCTACGGCTAAATCTAAGTACTGTTTTCTATCCCCTAAATTCGATCCTAAGCCAAGGAATACTTGATTCCATTGCCTATGTATTTTCACCGATACGGACTCCACAGGCAACAAAAGAGGGGCCCATGGCTTTTTTATCTCCAATGTAATTCCTTTTAAAAGTTTATACTTCTTTAACAACTCTTCACAGACGACCTCTGCAATTCTCTCTAACAGCTGATAAGTATTTTCTTCTAAAATCTTCTTAATGTCTTCACTGACAAAGCCATAATGAATGGATTGTTCTAAGTCATCTGTTTTTCCAGCTTTTCTTGTATCGGTTTCCAATATTGCAGAGACGATAAACTTCTGTCCTAACACATTTTCCTCTGGAAGCGCACCATGGTGAGCGAATATTTCTAAGTTTTCAATGCGAATCTGATCCATAAATTTCTCCTGTTTTCATCCTTTTTATTTCCTCTTTCTTGTTGTATTTTACTTCCTAAGAAAGTTTTCCCTCTTTCTATCACTAAGCCCGATAAATTGCCTCTGCCATTTGTAATGCACGCTTATTTTTCTTCACGTCGTGAACACGAAAGATTCGACAACCTTTTTCATACCCAATCACTGTTGTTACAATCGTTCCCTCTTCTCTTTCTTCCACTGGTAAATCAAGAGTAAGACCGATCATAGACTTTCTTGAAGTTCCTAAAAGAACTGGATAAGGAAGTTCTAGCAATCGCTCTAGATGATTCATAAAATATAAGTTTTGCTCTAACGTCTTTGCAAATCCAATTCCTGGATCTAAAATAATATTTTCTTCTTTAATCCCTGCCTTTTTTGCAATAGCAACACTTTCTATTAAATCTTCCATTACATCACTTAAAAAGTTTTCATATTCTGCTTTTTTTCTATTATGCATAATGCAAATAGGAACTTGGTATTTTCCAACAACTTGTGCCATCTTTTCATCCCATTTTAACCCCCATATATCATTAATGAGATCGACGCCTACTTTTATTCCAGCCTCTGCTACCTCTGCTTTATAAGTATCAAGGGAGATCGGAATGTCAAAATTGCTTTTTATCTTTTCAATCACTGGCGCTACCCGTTCTATCTCTTCTTCCACTGGCACAAATGTATAATTGGGTCTTGTAGACTCTCCACCAATATCTAAAATATCCGCTCCTTCTTCTATCATTTTTTCCGCTTGTTTTAACGCTTTGTCAATCCCATCAAATTTTCCTCCATCGGAAAAGGAATCTGGCGTTACATTTAAAATTCCCATAATATAAGCATTATTCTTAAAATCAAATTCTCGGTTGCCAATTCTCATCTATGTTCTCCTATTCTTCTAATTTTCTAGTCGTATTTCTCTATTCATTGTTCTATGACTAAGTAGTATTATGAATTTGTGCTAATTCTCACAATAGAATCTGTTTATTTTTCTTTTCTTCGCTCCAATGGCACTCTGTTTGTGCTTTACAAAAGAAACAATTTCTCGATTGTTTATCCGCTTCATATAAAATTTTAGAAAAGATATCACTTTGCTTCGTTGGCTTTGTTCGATGATTTAAAATCGCAGTTTTTATTTGCTCTCTCTCTTCTTTCTCATATCCACAATCTACTAAAATCTCTTCTGAAAGTTCAGCGCTTGCAACTTCATGAGGAGTTCCATAAAAATATTGTCTATGCTTTCCAATATCATGTAATAATGCCATCGCATAGACAAGCTCTTTTTTATCGCTTTTTCCCTGTTCTAATATTTTAATATAAGCAATTCTTGCTACATCTAAAAAATGCTCTATTTGATGTTTACAAAAAACTCTATTCTCCTCTGCCTTTTCGTTCTCTTTTAAATAACGAAGAAATTGTTTATGCTGTAATATTTCATTAATGCGATCTCGTTTTTCATTCTCCATATTTTTTGTTTCCTCTCTTTCTACTCTGATATACCTCTTTTTTATTAAGACATTTATAAATTTTCTAGTTCTCCAATAAAAGATAAGGAACCAAACACAATAACAATATCCTCCTTCGTCGTTAACTCTTTTACAAGAGCTACTGATTTCTCTAACGTTTTTCCATCAATTACAGTATTAGCGTATTTTCTTGCACAGTCTGCTAATCGACTAGAAGACAATGCTCTCTTGTTATTTTCTGGAGTCATCGTTACAATTACATCAGAAAGTGGTGCCATAATCTGTAACATTGCTTCATACTCTTTATCCGCTAATACTCCTATTATATAAAAAACTCTCCTATTTGTAAAACAAAAAGAAGTATCTTCTTCTATATCTTTCATTTTTTTCGTATTTTTTACAATATTTTTCGCTATTTTTAACTTTTCATCATGAATTTCCTTCATTTTATTATTTGTCACTTCTAAAAGTTTTTCTTCATTTCTTTTCGGTTTTATTTGAAAATACTGTTCTAGTGACTTTCTAAGCTGTTTCGCCGCGTCTACATTATGAGCACCGTCTCGAATCCAAACAGGTGATTTTTGCAACACTTCCAATCTTCCCTTCCATACAACAGTCGAAAGCCCTTCTAAAATCGCTTCTTCTCCGATTGGATACATTGGCTTTAACTGTTCGATGGCTTCTAATACAACGGCTGCGTTCTTTAGCTGATGTTCTCCTAGCAAAGATAAGGTTAGCCCTTTATATTGCTTATAAGAAAATACTTGTCCTTCTAAGGAATAGGTTTCCTTTTTAATCTCATTTTCATCTACAATAAAAATAGGAGCCTCCACCTCTTTTGCTACTTGTCTTAGAACATTTTCTACTTTTGGCTCATTTGAATACGAGATGATAGGACAACCTTTTTTCATAATACCGGCTTTTTCTCTTGCAATCTCTTCTATTGTATCCCCTAAAATAGCCATATGGTCACGACTAATAGAGGCAAATAACACACAAAGAGGATTTTCTATCACATTAGTAGAATCAAGCCTTCCTCCCAATCCCGTTTCTAAAAAGACAACATCTACTTGTTGTTCTAAAAACCATAAAAATGCTACCGCTGTTTCCAATTCAAATAAAGTTGGATGTTCTTTTCCTTCTTTCTTCATCTCCTGTGCCTCATTGGCAACTTGTGTCATAAGTTTTGCCAAAGTCTTTTCATCCATAAACGCTCCATTGATTTGAAATCGCTCTAAATAGCAAAAAATAGTTGGAGAAATATAACGCCCACATCGATACCCTGCCTTTTGAAAAATCTGATCGAGCATTGCAAGAATCGAACCTTTTCCATTGGTTCCTGCAATATGTACGATCTTTAACTGTTTTTCTGGATTGCCTAATCGTCTTAATAATTCTCTCATCGTATCAAGACCATAGACACTCCCCATCTCTTGCATTTTTTCTATATATTCCATTGTTTCTCTTTGATTCATTTTCTATCCTTCTTTCTGATCTTTTCTTGTTTCTCTTCTTATATTCTTTTTCCTTTGTTCTATTATATCATAATGATAAGAAAATCGCTTTGTAAAGAACGAAGGTCTATGCAGTTTTCCTTTCCTACATAGACCTTCTTTTCTCCTATTTCTCATCGAGAACTTGGAAAATATAAAATTTTAAATAATAAGATTCATCTGCCGCCCAAAGAATTGGATGATCTGGTGCCTGTGTACGATATTCCACTTGACGAAGACGTTTTTTTACATTCTTTGCCGCCTGTCCAATGGTTTTTGTAAATAATTCTGGCGTCATAAAATGAGAACAAGAACAAGTTGCTAAATAACCGCCATCCTTTACAAGTTTCATTCCTCGTAAATTAATCTCACGATACCCTTTAATCGCATTTTTTACAGAATTTCTTGACTTTGTAAACGCAGGTGGATCTAAAATAACAACATCAAACTTTTCTCCCTTTTCTTCTAACTCAGGAAGTAATTCAAAGACATCTGCACATTGGAACTTTACAACATCCGATAATCCATTTAACGCAGCATTTTCTGTGGCTTGATCTACCCCTAACTGAGAAGCATCCACACCGAGTACACTCTTTGCTCCTGCTTTTCCTGCATTTAATGCAAATGATCCTGTATGAGTAAAGCAATCAAGCACTCTTCCACCTTCACATAATTTCCAGATGGATTTTCGATTGTATTTTTGATCAAGAAAGAAGCCTGTTTTTTGCCCTTCTTTTACATCCACTAAATATTTTACATCATTTTCTACAATCTCTACTTTTGTATCAAACTCTTCACCAATAAATCCTTTGATTCGTTCCATCCCTTCTTGTGTACGGACTTTTGCATCGCTTCGTTCATACACACCACGAATGGAATATCCAAGTTGTTCTAACTCTTCTTTTAATAATTCCACAAGCAATTCTTTGTAGCGATCGATTCCAAGAGCTAATGATTGCACAACTAACACATCATGAAATTTATCTACCACAAGCCCTGGAAGGAAATCTGCCTCTCCAAAAACAAGACGACAGCTTTCCATATCCACAACTTTTCTTCGATATTCGATACAGTCATGAATTCTCATTTTAAAGAACTCACGATCAATTTGTTGTCCTTTTTCACGAGAAAGCATACGCACTCGAATTTTTGAATTGGTATTAATAAAACCAACACCCATTCCATATCCATCAAAATCTGCAACTTCTACTAAATCTCCATTTTCAAAATGTCCTAAAATAGAAGCAATCTCATTATCATATACCCATAATCCACCAGATTTTAAGGTCCTTCCTTCCCCTTTTTTCAATGTTACTAACGCTCTCATTTTTTTCTCCTTCTTTTCCTTTTTTCTTCTGTTACTTAAATCATAAGAAGTCCTAAGTGTTCTAACAATATTTTTAATCCAATTAAAATTAGTACAGCGCCACCAAAGAACTCTGCCTTTCCTTTAAATTTCATACCGAAAACATTTCCAATGCTGACACCAATAAAGGAAATTAAAAATGTTGTAACTCCAATTATACTAATAGAAGATACAATACTCACCTTTAAAAATGCAAAAGTCACGCCAATAGCAAGGGCATCAATACTGGTTGCAATAGCAAGCATAAAGAGTTCTTTGTAATCCAGTTTTTTCAAATCCTCTTTACAACATTCTTCCTCTTGTTCTCTTGATTCTCGAATCATATTGATTCCGATTACACTCAGTAATAAAAATGCGATCCAATGATCAATTTGCACAATATATCGTTGAAATTGTCTTCCTAACACCCAGCCAATCAATGGCATCAATGCCTGAAAACCTCCAAAAAATAGAGCAATTATGGCTGAAAAACGATAATTTATTTTTTTCATCTGTAGCCCTTTACAGATAGCAACTGCAAAGGCATCCATAGAAAGCCCTACTCCAATGAGTAATACTTCAAAAATCTGCATAGAAACCTCCATCTCATTTGTTATTTGAAAATTTTATATCCATGCTTTTTTGCATAATGTACTTATTTTATATCTCATCTTCTTATTCGTCAATGTTTCCTTTTTATTTTTCTTCATTTTTTACATGTTGAATAGCTGGAGTAGCCTCTGTAATCGGCAATATTTCACAGTTCATCGCCTTTAATTTTTTAATAAGAGGCTCTAGTGCATCCACTGTTCCATGCCGATCTCCAAGATCATGCATTAATACAATGCAAGGATCTTTTTTTGGTAAATATTTAGTTGCGCAGGTGTTAAATTTTTATCCATAGCATCTTCGCTTAGGGCATTCCAATCATAGTAGGTAATTCCTTTTTCATTTAAATAATGAATAAACTGTTTTACAGAAGATTTCACAACAGAATTACTACTTCCTCCTGGAAAGCGATAAATCGTTGGTTTTACTCCTGTTTCCTTTTCCAAAAGAGTTTGTAGTTTTTCCAAATCATGCGAAAAGTTCTCTACGGACTTATAAATTTTTTTATAATCGTGATCGTATGCGTGCATCGCTAATGTATGCCCTTCTTCCACAATTTTTCGATAACGCTCTGCGTAAATATCCCCTTCATATCCAATGACAAAAAAGGTTGCTTTTACATTTTCTCTCCTCAAAATCTCTAAAATCTCTTCCGTATATCTACTTGGCCCATCATCAAAAGTTAAATATACCTTCTTCCTTTCTGACACATTTTGAACTTTTGATGCTACTGCCTCTTGTAACATAAGACCATCAATAGTATTTCTTAATTTCACTGCTTTATTGTTTTGATAAAGGCTTACTAAAAGTAAACATACAAGACAAACTGCCATCCATTGTAATTTTTTCCATCTTCTTTCCTCTTTCATATTATCACAAAATTCTCGCTTCATCTTTTCTAACAGCATATGAAACTACCATTCTATTCATGCTTAGAAACCACAAAAAGCATCCCTTTTTCATGGCAAGGAAAATACACTTTGCAAGCTTTTCTCCTTTGCATAAAAAAAGAAAGCATAAAAGCATATCCACTTTTATACTCTCTTTTCATCGTTATTATACTTCAAATAATAAATCGCCGTAGCTTGGGAATGGCCAATAACTCTTATCAAGAAGCATTTCTAAACGATCCGCAGGTTTTCTAACATCTGACATAGAATTAAAAACAACATCATAATAATAATATGCCTGCTTTTCCATATCTTCTTTCATACTTGCCCCGATTTTACATTGTTCATCTAATTTAAGAATCGCCTGATACAGTTGTTTTAAATTTTCATTGATATTATGAAGAAGTTCGGATTGTACTGGTGCCTCTTCTCCTGTTGCATTTTTAATGGCAAGAATAGAATTTGCTAATGATTCCTGATATTTCATAACCGCAGGAATAATCTGCTTTCTAACAATATTCACCATAGCAAGTGCTTCAATATTAATTTTCTTTACATAATCTTCAAACAAAATCTCATGTCGAGCTTCTAATTCAGCTCTTGTAAAAACTTTATGGCGTTCAAATAATTTAACAGACTTTTCTGTCACAAGAGCATTTACTGTATCCACCATGCTCTTTAAATGTGGCAATCCTCTTCTTTCTGCTTCTTGAACCCATTCTTCTGTATAACCATTTCCATTGAAAATAATACGTTTATGTTTAGAAACAGTACGACGAATATAGTCATGGATTGCCATAGCTTTATTCTCTGATTTTTCAATTTCATCAGCAGCATCCGCTAAAACATCCGCTACAATTGTATTTAATACAACGTTTGGATCCGCTGTTGATTGACTAGAACCAACCATACGGAACTCAAATTTATTTCCTGTAAATGCAAACGGTGATGTACGATTACGATCCGTTGCATCTTTTAAAAACTCTGGAAGAGTATTTACACCTGTCATCAAAACGTCGCCTTGTTTTGATGTTTTTGCTTCTCCTGTTGTATCGAGCTGTTTAATAACATCTTCTAATTGCTCCCCAAGATAAATAGAAATAATCGCTGGTGGCGCTTCGCTAGCTCCTAAACGATGGTCATTTCCTGGAGTCGCTGTGGATACACGAAGCAAATCCCCATGAAGATCAACAGCTTTAATAATAGCTGCTAGGAAAAATAAAAATTGTTCATTTTCATGTGGTGTAATTCCTGGCTCCAATAAGTTTTGGCCTTCATTTGTTACAATTGACCAGTTATTATGTTTTCCAGAACCATTGATTCCTGCAAATGGTTTTTCATGAAGCATACAATGAAGTCCCTTTGTATCTGCCACACGTTTCATTGTTTCCATAATCAACTGGTTGTGATCCGTAGCAATATTTCCCTCTTCATAAATTGGCGCTAATTCATGTTGAGCAGGCGCCACTTCGTTATGCTGTGTTTTAGCTGTGATGCCAAGTTTCCAAAGCTCTACATTTAAATCACTCATAAAATCAGCGATTCTTTCTTTAATACTTCCATAATAATGGTCATCAAGTTCTTGTCCCTTTGGAGGCATTGCTCCAAATAAGGTTCTTCCAGCATAAATAATATCTTTTCTCTTTAAATATTTCTCTTTATCAATTAAAAAGTATTCCTGCTCTGCTCCAACAGAAGCTGTTACTTTTTTTACTGATGTGTTTCCAAATAATGCAAGACAACGGCGTGCTTGAATATCTAATGCTTGCATGGAACGAAGCAATGGTGTTTTCTTATCCAATGCCTCTCCTGTATAAGAACAAAAAGCTGTTGGAATACATAAGATTTTCATGTTATCCGTTTCTTTAATAAACGCTGGTGATGTACAATCCCAAGCTGTATATCCCCTTGCTTCAAAAATCGCTCTAAGACCACCAGATGGGAAAGAAGACGCATCAGACTCCCCTTTGATCAGCTCTTTACCTGAAAATTCCATTAAAACTTTTCCATCTCCAATTGGACTGATGAAAGCGTCATGTTTCTCAGCAGTAATACCTGTCATTGGCTGAAACCAGTGTGTATAGTGTGTTGCTCCTTTTTCAATTGCCCATTCTTTCATTTCATTTGCAACAACATCGGCAATTTCAGATTTTAATTCGGTACCAGTTTCAATGGTTCTCTTTAATTCTTTATAGACAGCTTTTGGGAGACGTGCTCTCATAGCACTATCATTAAATACATTTTCCCCAAATATTTCTGAGATATTGATCTTTTCCTTCATGTTTGCTTCCTTTCCTCTTAGGTTATCACCATTTCAAAATTTCTTTAAGGTAAACTATAGCAAAAAAGGAAGTGTCTTGCAACACTCCCTTTTATATTTCGATTAAAAAGTCTAAAAATATTTTTTCTTATTTTACTGGGATTTTATGAGATTTTTACAATTGTTATTGATAGTCGCCCTTTAGATATCGATAAAAGGCATTGTTTACATAGCGAGTTTGGCTCTCTAATCGTAACTCATCTTTCCCGTTTTCTATTTCTTCTGTTAAAGCTTGTTTTAAGTTTTTTTCGACTTTTGTTTCATCTTCTTGTAAACAAAACGTATGAATGGAATAATTATCATGAGTCACTATATAATCTTTTATTTTTTTATACTCTTCCTGATTCATCGTGCTTGCAGTTGTGCTATAAAGCGGCTGCCACCATGCTCCATAAATTAAACCTGTCATATCCTCTTTATTTTCATCGTATTTTTTAGCATAGGTCTCGATAACACTATGAAAAGCATTGCGATCTTCTTTTGTTTCAAACTCTAATTGCAGATCATATTCTAATGCATAAACCAAATAGAGATCTTCGCTGAATTTCTTTACTTGATAAGTTTTTGTAGATTCTGGAATTGGTCCCCATTCTAATAAATACTCATAAATAGACACTTTTGGCTCTAATTGTACTTTGGCATAAATATTTTCACTGTTCAATAAGGCAACCAATTGATGGGCATGCTTAATATCCGAATGCCCATATTGCAATGTCAATTCTGGAAGAAAGTTGGCGTTATAAGCCTCATTTTTCAAATTATAGCCAGTTGTTATTTTGTTTTCTACCATTTTCTTACCAATACTTGAAAGAACTTCATCGTCATAAATAGAAAAAGAATTCCAAGCATTTTCTAATTTTGCATCGATATTTTCATCATCAGAATAGCCAAGATAATTTTGACCAAGTCCATTAGCATCTGCTACTTGCATCAATAAGGAAACCGCCATTTCCTTGGTTACTGGCTTATTTTCTATATACTGTCTGGCTTCCTCATTAGAAATAAGACCAGCATCTAAAGCAGTCGCAATATAAGCACCATTTTCTTCTGGCTCATCAAGCCCTTCAAAATAAAGTCGCTCCTCTACTTTACTATCCTTATAAGTCATGGCTAATTCCTTGTAATTTGCCGCCTCGACTCCATAACGAATCACCGATAACCCATTTAAATCTTGAATTGGCTCTACGTCCTCTTTACTCACCTTCTCCATTGCCTCTTTAAAAGTATCTACCGTAAATTCTTTTGAGCAATCGATATCAAAGTACGTTTTCAAATATTCCTCCATATATTCCATCGTTTCTCCTGTAATGTTTGGAATGGAAGTAATATCGCTAGACGCGGTTGTCTTTGTCACGGCTTCCTCACTCTGATTGCAGGATGTTCCGACTACCATAACCATGATACAGACGAATACCGTTGCTATTGTTTTTCTCATGTTGTGTCCTCCTTGACAAAAGGCTATACTCTCCTAACTCTAAGGATACTTAATTTTTCCTCTTTTTACAAGTACAATTTTATTCTACCCTTCTTTTTCTTATAGTGGAATTTCACTGTGGAATTTGTCTTCCTGTGTGATCCATATAATAATTTTCCCGATAAATCAATTCAGAAACAGGAACAAATTGATATCCTTGTTCTTTTAATTTTATAATTAGCGGTTCTAATGCATCTTTTGTATATTTCGCTCCATTATGCAATAGCAGAATCGAACCATTTTGAAGGTTTTTATGCTCTGTCACTGTCTGAATAATATTATTAACTCCATAATCCTTCCAATCTAAACTATCTACATCCCATTGAATCGTATAATACCCATTTTCCTTTGCAATTTGCACAAGTTCTTCATTATAGTCCCCATATGGAGCACGAAATAAATCCATTTCTTTTCCTGTCACCGCTTTTACTTTATCAAAGCACCCTTTTAACTCTATTATATTTTCTTCCTTTGACAGTCTTGTCATATGTTTATGATTATCTCCATGACTTCCAATATCATGCCCTGCTTGATCCAGTTTTTTTATTGCATTTGGATAACGGGATACGAAGTCTCCTGTTACAAAAAAAGTAGCTCTCACATTTTGTCGATCTAAAATCGCTAAAATATCTTCGAAATCTTCGTCGCTCCATGCAGAATCAAACGTTAGACTAATTTCCTTTTCTTCTCTCTCCACGCTATAAATTGGAAGCACATGATCTTTTACAGGAGAAATCACTTCGAAATTTTCTTTTACCATATGACCGATTACAAAACTGCCAACTATCAAACAAATGCATAACACCATTGGATTTTTTGTAAGCTCCCATATCCATTTTGCTATCTCTTTCCTTTTCTTTCTCATTTTAATTCTCCATGAAAATCTTATTCCTATCTTATGAATCTTTTTTTCACCAAAGAACTAAAAAAGGACTCTGATATTCTTATTTGAATATCAAAATCCTTTTTCATCTATTTTATCTTTGTTCTCTTTTATGATGCATGCATACTGCCATATCGTTTGCCAACTTCTAATGTAATTCCTTTGCTTTCTGCTAATTCGCTAATTGTCACTAATTGAAATCCTTGATCCACTAACTGAGGGACAACAACTTCTACCGCTTTTGCACTTGGCATGTGAATATCGTGCATAAGAATGACTGCACCATCTTTTGCTCCATTCATTACGGCACGAATATCAGAATCTGTATTTCTCGTCTGCCAATCTAAAGTATCCACTGACCATAAGATCATTGGCATTCCCACTGTTGCAGATACCGTATCATTAATCGCACCATATGGTGGACGTAAAAGCGTTGGACTCTTTCCTGTCACTTCTTTAATTAAATCACTTGTTTTGGAAAGTTCTTGTTGAATTCCAGAAACAGATAATGTTCTCAAATCGGCATGATCGTATGTATGACTTGCAATTTCATTTCCATTTTTTGCTGATTCCTTTAAAATTTCACGATTTTTTACATTCTGAGCGGTAATATTTTGTCCCACTACAAAAAAAGTAGCTCTTGCATCGTATTTTTTTAATGTATCCACGATGATTTTTGTGCTTTCATAAGAAGGCCCATCATCAAATGTCATCGCTACCATCGGTTTATTTGGATCTAAAATACGCAATTTCATTTTTTTCTTCAAATTAGAACCATCTGTTGTAGCAACTGTAATCGTAACTGTTTTTCCATAGCCCGCTTTTTTTGCTTTCACAACGCCTTCTGCTGTTACAACAGCATAATCTTTATTGCTCGTTGACCATTTTAACTCTTGAGAATTGGAAGAACTCGGTGTACATTTTGCCTCTAATTTTACTGTTTTTCCTATTAAGGCTACATGTTTTTGAGAAGTAAACACTAATTTCTTTGCTCTTTCTTGCACTTTTACTTGATAAGAACCTTCCACTTCTGTCCCATCTTTTAACTTATGTACCACTGTAATTGTAACTTCTTTTCCTGTTCCCGCTTTTAATGCCGTAACATCTCCAGTATTAACATCCACGTTCACATATTCTGGATTACTACTGCTCCAGTCTTCTGACACAATCTCCTCTTGTTTGTAAGTAGTGTCTGGTTCTTGAGAAAATAGGTACTCTGGTGGCAATTGAACACTTTTATCTGCAAAGCTCATTTTCTTTACGCTATCATTTACTTTTGTTGTATCTTTGTTCCCACTCTCTTTTGAAGCCTCTACTTTATTTTGCTTCACCTCATGTTTTGAACCACATCCTACTAATAAACTACATGTAAAAATGGAAGTCATTGCAATTGCCATCCACTTTTTCTTAATTCTCATCTTATGTTCCTCCTATTTCACTTTTCACTAATCATTTCTAATCTAACAAAGAATATGCACCTATGCTCTAAAAATATAACTTTTCTTTATACCGTAACTTCGGATCTCTCTTGTTTTTTCCAAATATCAACTTTTTTTAGTATAGCACATTTTCGACAATATGAGTGTTATTTTTTTTTTACATTTTTTTTAAGATTCTAATATCTTTCTTAAAACATCTGCCACAAAAGCCTCTTT
>UQVN01000072.1 GCA_900544525.1 uncultured Eubacteriales bacterium | reverse complement strand
AAATATAAATAATTATTGTAAAAATGTTCAAAATCAAATACAATTAGATTATTCAGTTAAACGAAAGGAGAGTGTGCAGAATGAGCAGACTCAATGTTTTTACAAAAAGCAAAGCACAAGCGGTTGTAGAAAGTTTATATAAAGACTTAGAGAACCGAATTGTAGCAAGTCCACCAGGATTATGTCCAGTGGATATTTCGTCCTCTTTTTTAAAACTTTGCCATGCGCAAACGTGTGGAAAATGTGTACCATGTCGTATTGGGCTTGGACAGTTAGAAAATTTAATGGAAGATGTGTTAGATGGAAGGGCAACATTAGAGACCATTGATTTAATTGAAAGAACAGCGCGTGTTATTGCAGAATCTGCGGATTGTGCCATTGGTTATGAAGCAGCAAATATGGTATTAAAAGGATTAGAAGGTTTTCGGGATGACTATGAGGAGCATGTAAAGACAGGAAGATGTCTTTGCCATTTAGAGCAACCTGTTCCATGTGTTGCTATGTGTCCAGCTGGAGTCGATGTTCCAGGATATGTGGCATTGATTCATGAAGAGCGTTATGCTGATGCGGTTGCTTTGATCCGAAAAGATAATCCATTTCCAACCGCATGTGCTCTTGTATGTGAGCATCCTTGTGAAGCAAGATGTCGTAGAAATATGGTAGATTCTTCTATCAATATTCGTGGATTAAAACGCTATGCGGTTGATCACTGCGGAGATGTCCCAGTTCCAGAATGTGCCCCATCAACAGGTAAGAAAGTTGCCATTATCGGTGGTGGTCCAAGTGGTTTAAGTGCTGCTTATTATTTACAGCTTATGGGACATCAGACAACGGTATTTGAACAAAGAAAACAGTTAGGTGGTATGCTTCATTATGGAATTCCAAACTATCGCCTTCCAAAAGAGCGTTTAGATGAAGATTTAGATGCCATTCTTTCAACAGGGGTAGAAGTAAAACAGGAAGTTTCCATTGGGAAAAAAGAGGGACAGATTCCTTTTGAACAGTTGAGAAAAGAATACGATGCTGTTTATATTGCCATTGGTGCTCATACTGACAAAAAACTTGGAATTGAAGGTGAAGATGCCAATGGTGTCATGTCAGCTGTTGATATGTTAAGAAGAATTGGCGATCAGGATATGCCAGATTTTACAGGGAAGAAAGTGGTCGTTGTAGGTGGTGGAAACGTAGCCATGGATGTAACTCGTTCTGCCATTCGCCTTGGCGCTGAAAAAGTCAGCGTATTATATCGTAGAAGAAAGTCTGATATGACAGCTCTTATGGAGGAGGTAGAAGGTGCCATTGCAGAAGGTGCTGATGTATTAGAACTTCATGCTCCAAAATCAATTGAAACAGATGAAAACGGAAATGTTGTTGCTATTTGGGCAGATCCTAAGATTATTGGATTGGTGGATCGAGCAGGTAGACCTCGTCCAAGTGACTCAGGGTTAAGTGCAGTTCGTATTCCTTGTGATATTGTTCTTGTAGCAATCGGACAGGATATTGTATCTGAGGACTTTGACGCAGCAGGAATTCCAGTGACGAGAAATATGATCTGTGCGGATTCTGCAAGTGAGATTCCAAATATGCCAGGCGTATTTGCAGGAGGAGATTGTGTAACAGGACCTTCTACGGTAATTCGTGCCATTGCTAATGGAAAAGTAGCGGCTGCTAATATCGATAATTATTTAGGATATAACCATATCATTAAGGTAGATGTAAAAGTACCAGCACCAAGAATCGCAGATCGCCCTGCTTGTGGTCGTGTAACAATGGCAGAGAGAGATTCCAATGAGCGGAAGAAAGATTTTGAAATGGTGGAATATGGAATGTCTTGTAAGGAAGCAAAACAAGAGTCTTCAAGATGTTTACGTTGTGATCATTTCGGATATGGTATTTTCAAAGGAGGTAGAGTGGATCAATGGTAAATTTAAAGATTAATAATGTACCGATTACAGTTCCAGAAGGAACAACCATTTTGGAGGCGTGTAAGCAGGCACATTATCCAGTACCGAGCCTCTGTTATTTGAAGGGAATTAATGATATTGGAGCCTGTCGTGTCTGTTGTGTGGAAGTAGTAGGTGTAGAAAGACTAGTAACTTCTTGTAACAACGTTGTAAGCGAAGGCATGGAAGTGTTGACTAACTCTGCAAGAGTGCGAGATGCTAGAAGAACTAATGTAGAACTTATTTTATCTCAACATAATTGTAATTGTCCAACTTGTACAAGAAATGGAAATTGTACCTTACAAAAAATTTCTTATCAGCTTGGACTCAATACAGAAACTTATAAAAAAGAAGTTACATATGCTCCATGGAGCACAAAATTTCCACTTGTAAGAGATGCAAGCAAATGTATTAAATGCATGCGTTGTGTACAAGTGTGTGATAAAGTACAGAGTATTCATATTTGGGATATTGCAAAAACAGGTTCTAGAACAACCGTTGATGTATCCTATAATCGAAAAATTAAAGATTCTGAGTGTGTGCTTTGTGGACAGTGTATTACACATTGTCCAGTAGGTGCATTATCTGCAAGAAATGATAAAGGAAAAGTGTTTGGATTTGATGCTCCAATTAGCACAGGAAAGAAAGTGACTGTTGTACAAGTAGCACCATCCGTTCGAACTTCTTGGGGAGAAGCCTTTGGTGTATCAAGAGAAATTGCTACTCCAAAACGTTTAGCAGCAGCACTTCGTCGTATGGGATTTGACTATGTATTTGACACCAATTACGGTGCAGATTTGACCATTATGGAAGAGGGAAGCGAATTCTTAGAACGATTAAAACATAAAGAAGATTTTAAATATCCAATGTTTACTTCCTGTTGTCCAGGATGGGTAAGATTTTTAAAATCTCAATATCCAGATATGGTTGATGATTTATCATCAGCGAAGTCTCCACAGCAAATGCAAGGCGCTATTATTAAAACGTATTTTGCAAAGAAAATGGGAATCGATCCAAACGATATTTTCAGCGTGTCCATTATGCCTTGTGTTGCTAAGAAAGCGGAGTGTGATATTCCATCCATCAATGATTCTGGAGCAGGAAAAGATGTGGATATCGTCCTTACAACGAGAGAAATGGTAGCACAAATCCGTTCTCTTGGTATTGATATTGAACATCTTCCAGAGGAAGAATTTGATTCTCCATTAGGACCAGGAACTGGCGCAGGTGTTATTTTTGGTGCAACTGGTGGGGTAATGGAAGCAGCACTTAGAACTTCTTATTACTTAGCAACAGGAATGAAGCCAAATCCAGATGCCTTTTATGAAGTGCGTGGGTTAGACGGCTGGAAAGAGGCATCCTTTGATGTAGCAGGAAATACCGTTAAAACTGCAGTAGTCAGTGGTCTCGCCAATGCAAGAAAACTTATTCGCGCGTTAAGAAGAGGAGAAGTACAATATGACTTTGTGGAAGTAATGGCTTGTCCTGGTGGTTGTGTCGGCGGTGGCGGACAGATTATCCATGATGGAGAAGAATTGGCAGGAGAACGTGGAGAGAACCTTTATAAATTAGATAAAGAGTGTGCGATTCGTTTCTCCCATGAGAGCCCAGAAGTTCAGGCTACTTATAAAGATTACTTAGGAGAACCATTGTCTCATTTAGCACATGAACTTTTACATACGGATCATAAGGCTTGGGATCTTCCTCATGCTTATTATCCAGATAGAGATGTATAATATAGAATAAAAATTAGATTGAGTTAAGAGGAAAAGCGTTACTTTCAACGTAGGAAATTTATTTTCTATCGTTGGAGGTAGCGATTTTTCTATGTTATAGAAGCTTCCTTTGTTTTTGAGCCGTTTTGTTATATTTTCGTAAAATAAGAGGGAACGCCTAGAAGATTTTAAAAAACAATAGTAAGATATAATAAGAGAAAGAAAAAGTAATAAGGAGGTAACGATAATGTATCAGATAAAAACAGATATGCATGTACATTCTATTTTTACGAATCATGCATATAGCACAATCGAGGAAAATGCCCGTTATGCTAATAGTCAGGGAATAGAGGCCATTGCAATTACGGATCATTTTGGTCCTTTATTTTTAGGTGATATGAAAGAAGGAATGTTCCAAATTGGAAATCGGGTTATCTTGCCAGAGGAAATCTGTGGAGTTCGAGTGTTGAAAGGGGTAGAGATCGATATCGTAGATCACGAAGGAAATCTTGCTTATTATGATAAGAAAAGCCCGACAAATCCAGAAATTACAGTACAAGAACGAGTTTTACAAAGCTGTGAGCTAGTAATTGCAAGCGTTCATCCTTGGGAAAAGTTTCGTCCAGCCACAAAGGTAGAGCATACAAAGATGTATATTAATGCATTGAGAAATCCCTATGTGGATATTATTGGACATAGTGGACGAGCAGGAATGGAGTATGAGATTGATGAAGTGCTAAAAGTGGCAAAAGAAGAGAACAAGATCATTGAAATCAATAATCATTCTTTTGATATGGGTCCTTCTATGATTTGTAAGACAATCGCAGAACGTTGTGCAGAACTTGGAGTTTCCATTGCAGTGAATAGCGATGCCCATTTTGCCTATTATATTGGACATTACGATAAGGCGTTAGCCATGTTAGAAGAAATTCATTTTCCAGAAGAATTGATTGCAAATGCTTCTTTGGAACGATTATTACGTGTCATTCGAACAGATAAAAGCCACATATAATAGAGTTTTGTAGGGGGAAAGAAAAATGAAAAGTAGAAATCTTCGTTTATTATGCTTTATGCTAGTAGGTATCTTGTTAATAGCCATAAATGGCTGTTCTAGCGTGAAACAACAAACAAGTTCAAAAAAACATGGAGATATTTATTTGTATGGAGAATACCATGGAGTAAAAGAGATTTTAGATCAAGAATTTGACTTATGGTATGATTACTACCATAATCAAGGGATGAGACATTTATTTATTGAGGATCCTTATTATGCAGCAGAATTTTTAAATCTATGGATGAAGGCAGAAGATGATACAATATTAGATCAACTTTTTATAGATTGGATAGGCACTGCTGGAAGTACATCTTATAATAAGGAATTTTATCAAAAGATAAAAAAGGAATGTCCAGAAACGATTTTCCATGGAACCGATGTGGGACATCAGTATGATTCGACTGGAAAACGATTTTTAGAATATTTAAAAGAAGAAGGAAAAGAGAGTTCAGAACAGTATGCGTTAGCAGAAGAGGCAATGGAACAAGGAAAATATTATTATAATCATGATGATAATATATATCGTGAAAATAAGATGGCAGAAAATTTTATTCGAGAATTCGATAAGCTAAAAAATCAAAATATTATGGGTATTTATGGAGCCGCCCATACGGATCTAGAATCCATGGATTATTATACACTTTCTATTCCGTGTATGGGAAATCAATTAAAAGAGCGTTATGGAGAGTCTGTTTTTTCAAAAGAATTATCGAGTGTAGGTGATGTTGAGCCAGAGAGAGTGGATACAATAGAACTTGCTGGGAAAGAGTATCAGGCGTCTTATTTCGGTACAACGGATATAACAGGAAAAGTAGAAGGGTTTACACAATTAAAATTTTGGCGAATTGAAAATGCTTACGATGATTTTAAACATGAATCTTACATACAAGATTCCCTACCTAGCTATAACTATCCAACAACAATAAAAATAGGAGATGTTTGGTTAGTTGAAGCTACAAAAACAGACGGATCTATTTTAAAGTTGTATTATCGTTGTGACAAAAATATATGGATAACCAAAGGGTTTCGCATAGACGAAACATAGTATTGAGAGATAAATAGAAGAAGAGAGCTAATTTTCGTAAAGTTAGCTCTCTTTTGCTTTTCATTATTGAAATTTAATGACGATAGTTTCCTTTTAAAGTCGCTTGCTCTAAAATATGTCCTTCCATTTGACGGAACATCTCATGCATCATAAAACCATTTTCTAAGTCCAGCATACAATCTAAAGCATAGATATGAAGCTCGTAAGTGTGAGGATCGTTTGGTGGAGCCATTCCACCATAGTAGGAAGATAATTCTTTACTCTGACTTCCACCTTGCATACTGATCCAGCTATTGACTCCTTGAACGAAGTCGTTTGTTGTTTGGCTTTCGTTTTCATCTATTTTTGTTTTTGTAATATTTGCTGCTACCCAATGAATCCAAGAAAATCCACCGCTAATTGGAAAAGCATCTTTATCTTCAAGAAGTAAAGCAAAACTTTTTGTTCCTTCTGGAGCATCTAAAATTTCAAATGGGAGAGAATAGGTTGGCACACCATTTTCATTAAAATGTTCTCCATGTTTTCCGTATTTATCTTCTATCGTTCCATCAATAATTCCATGGCTAATAATTTTCATAGTAAGAACCTCCTAATGTTCCATTCTTTGTAGCTCCATTATACGAGGTGGAAACAAAGGTGTAAATTACTTACTTTTTTGTGGGTACTGTTACTTATAGTAGTCCCTTTTCTTTTAAAACGTCAGACATTCCGTGTTCTACCATATAGTCGATACCAATTTCCTGCATAATTTTTAGTGCCGAAAGTATTTTTTCACCTTGTGGTTTTTTTAGAGAATATTCTACTTTTAATGGATAACCTTCATATACTTTTTTCTCAACAAAGCCGAACTCGATCAGTTCTTTTAGGTGTTCTAGTAGCATTTTTTGGGTGATACCATCAATATCGTGTTCTAACTTAGAAAGAGAAGTAGGGCCAAAGCGCAATCGCCATAGTATGATCGGTTTCCATTTGCCTTTGATCATATCGTGAGTAAGTTCCAATGGACAAGTATAAGTTCCTCGAATTTTCATTTCGTGTTCTTCTAAAATGATAGTCCTTAAAGTTTGAATGAGGGGCTTATTTTAGATTCTCCTTTCTTGATAAATTTTATGTGTTTGCTATGTTTGTATCTTACCATAACTTGACTTAAAGCGAAACTTGTGTTAAGTCATAGGATTAAACATAAAAAAAGAGATAAAGGAGAATGGAAATGATAGTAAATACAGATAAATGCATCGGTTGTACTTTATGTAAACAAGATTGTATTGTAAGTGATATAGAAATGGTGGATGGAAAGTCATATATAAGAAATAAGACCTGTATCAAGTGTGGGCATTGTATTGCAATTTGTCCAGTGAAAGCAATATCTTGTGATGATGAAAAAGAATATGCAATGGATGAAGTCATAGAATATGAGGAAGAAAAATTTGATATCGATCCAGAAAATTTAATGAACTTTATGAAGTTCAGAAGAAGTGTTAGGTTATTTAAAGAAGACGATGTAGAAGAAGAAAAAATACAAAAAATAATAGAAGCAGGTAAATACACACAAACTGCAAGCAATATGCAAGACGTTTCTTATGTGATTGTAAAAGAAAAACTTCAAGAAGTTAGAAAAATGGTGTTAGAAACATTAAATGCAATGGCGGATAAAATGTTAGCAGATGAAAATACGCCAAAGCAATTTATTACATACGCATATATGTGGAAACAGATGTATCAAGACTTTTTAGAAAATCCAGATGGTGAGGATAAATTGTTCTTTAAAGCTCCTGTATTGCTTGTTGTAAAAGCCAATCGAACGATAAATGGAGCTTTAGCAGCATCAAAAATGGAGCTTATGGTAAATGCTTTAGGTCTTGGAACTTATTTTAGTGGATTTTTAGAAAGAGCGTTATCCGTCAATCCAAAAATAGGAGAATTACTAAAAGTAGAAGAAGGGGAACAGTTTGTGGCCTGTATGTTAATTGGGTATCCAAGGGTAAAATATAAACGAACAGTGCCAAGAAAAGATGTAAAAATTACAAGAATATAGCAGTACTAGTATCTGATATGGCTTATATTGGAGATTAAAAAATATAATAAAAATGAAATTAGGATATTTGTGTCAATTCTAATAAAAATTTACAAAAAAAGCCCTTGACATTTTAGGACACGCATGGTAAAGTGTTCTAGTGTAAATACTGCCGAAGACAGTAGGTGCTGTAAAGCATAAGGTTCAAAACGCCTACCGAGGGAATATCACTTTCTTAAAATAATAAGAATGATAGATGCTCTGTGTCTTTGGATACAGAGCTTTTTTTATGATCGGCGGTGTACAAATAATATAGGAGGTGCACCAATCGTGGCTAAAGTAGAATTAAAACAACCTATCGTAGAAGAGATCAAAGGATTACTTGCTGATGCTCAGTCTGCTGTATTAGTTGACTACCGTGGAATCACAGTAGAACAGGATACTGCTCTTCGTAAAGAGTTAAGAGAAGCAGGTGTTGTATACAAAGTATACAAAAACACAATGATCCGTTTAGCTGCTCAGGGAACAGATTTCGAAGCATTAAGCCCAGATTTAGAAGGACCTACAGCTATCGCTATCTCTTCAACAGACGCTACTGCTCCAGCTAGAATTTTAGCTAAATTCGCTAAAAACGCTCCAGCATTAGAGTTAAAATCAGGTGTTGTAGAAGGAACATACTACGATAAAGCTGGTATCCAGGTTATCGCTACAATTCCATCAAGAGAAGAATTACTTTCCAAATTCCTTGGAAGTATTCAGTCACCTATCGCAAACTTTGCTCGTGTTATCAAGCAAGTTGCTGAATCTAAAGAAGCAGAAGCATAAGATATTGCTCTGTTTATAACGAATTATTGAATTTAAATTATCGAATGGAGGATTTTTAAGATGACAACTCAGGAAATTATTGAAGTAATCAAAGGTTTATCTGTATTAGAATTAAATGAATTAGTAAAAGCTTGTGAAGAAGAATTTGGTGTATCTGCAGCAGCAGGTGTTGTAGTTGCAGCAGCTGGAGACGGTGCTGGAGCTGGTGAAGAAAAAACTGAATTCGACGTTGAATTAACAGAAGTTGGTCCAAACAAAGTTAAAGTTATCAAAGTTGTTCGTGAAGTAACAGGTTTAGGATTAAAAGAAGCTAAAGAAGCTGTAGATAACGCTCCTAAAGTATTAAAAGAAGCTGCATCTAAAGAAGAAGCTGAAGAAATCAAAACTAAACTTGAAGCTGAAGGAGCAAAAGTTACACTTAAATAATTTAAGTCCTAACTTTAGCGAAATTAGCAAGTATAGAGTAAAATCCGCAATCGACTGGAAACAGGAGATTGCGGATTTTTTTATGTTATAGGAAAATGGTATCTCCTATAACATAAAAAGCACTATGTGGAAATAATGCGTAGCTTGTGTAGAAGGCATAAGTCAAGTAGAAATGCTTGCATAAAATACACAGAAGAAATGGAATCCCTTCTTGACAAAATATAAAAGATTACATATATTAAGTATATACTTAAATAATATTTAAACAAACACTTAATTTATCTCAACAAGGAGGCGGTTACAATGAAATTATGGAAATATCCTTCTGTTCGTATTGCCTATATGGCAATTGTTCTTCAATCTATCATGTCGGTTGTGATTTCCTATTCTTATTCTTACTTTGTTGTGGAAGATTTGTCTTCCTTAATAAAAATTGTTGTTGCATTAATAGTAGGGGCTTGTCTGCAAGGGATTTTTATTGTTTTTGCCCTTAGAAGTCAAGCGGTAGCTCGTTATTATCTGAAAATGAACTGGAATGAGAAGATTGATCAAGGAATTGAGCAAGAACCATTTGAGAAGTTTATGGAAAAGGAGTCTGGAGAGCACGCTTCTTTTTATGTCAATGATGTTCCAAGAATAGTGGATTTAACATTTGCAAAATCGTGTTCCATTTTAGGGAAAACAGTCATGGCTGTTTGCACATTAGTTGCATTAATAAAAATTAATTGGGTTATGGCAATCGTAGCAATCAGTGCGGTATTTATTATGGCAATGGCAACAAAAGCCTTTGAAAAAAAGCTGTCGTTCATATTAAGTGATAACCAAAGGCAAAAGGAAGTATTCTTAAATCAAATACGGGAGTTAATGCAAGGTTATTCCACTATATTTGAAAATAACTGTTTTTCTTATTTTAAAAAACGTTCGAAAAAAGCAAGTTATGACTACTGTAAAGGAATTTGTCAAGTAGATACGTTTGCAGGCATTATGTCAGGAGTTTTATCATGGATGAGTTATTTTTTTACGGCCGTTGTATTGGGGGTCTTAGCCTATTTTGTATTACAAAAGAAAGTGGCAGTTGGGGCTTTTTTATCGGTGATTACTCTTATGCCATCCCTTTCTGATTCTGTTATGTTAATGATGTCCGATAGCGTATTTTTCAAATCAGGTAAGAAGTTTTTTTATGAGAAATATGCATCCTTCCAATTCTTTGATGGAAAGGAAAAAAGAAATCGCTTACAGAGAGAAAAAGGGAAAGAAGAGTCTTGGTTTCATCCTTATGGCTTAAAAAACACTGTCCTATTGAATGACAATTTTATAACTGAGAAGGAAGGACAAAAGAAAGAGAAGATACAGTCGATTGTTATTTCTCCTCTTACGATTCATTATAAGCAAAAAGATATTTTCATTCAGAAGGAAATCTGCTTTGAAAAGGGGAAAAAGTATATGCTCATTGGTTCTAGTGGTTGTGGAAAGAGTAGTTTATTAAAAACATTGATTGGAGAAGTAACCAACTATGATGGAGAGATTCAAGTAAAACAAAAGTCAGGAACGAAATTGCTGTCTAAAAAACTTCTCGATATGCGAGACTGTATCGCCTATGTAAATCAATTTACGTATTTATTCAATGGCACGATGTTTGAAAATATTTCCATGGGAAATCCATATGCAAGAGAAGAAATTGTAAAAGTGATGGATGATGTGCGTTTAAATGAATTTGAACCAGAATATTTGATTGTGGAAAATGGTAAGAACCTATCTGGAGGTCAAAGACAACGGATTGCACTGGCAAGGGCTCTTATCCAGAAGAAGGAAATTCTAATCCTAGATGAAGCGACGGCCAACTTAGATCCAAAAGTGAAGTTAGAATTAGAACAGCTTGTCTTGCAATTGCCATGTATGGTGATTATGATTTCCCATCATATGACAGAGGAGATTGTAAAGCGGATAGATAGAGTGATTGAGTTAGGATGAGATTGGGATAGATAGGATTCCAAAATAGCTGGATTTTATGATAGAATTAGAACAGTAGGAAAATAGGAATTGGTTTAAAGGAGAAGAGAAAATGGCAGTAACGATAGCAACAAAACAACAGTGTGAAATGATAGATTATTTTTTATCTTTTTCTTTGCTTGTGGAGGATTTCGAAGAGATAACCTATCCTTTTATCGATCAAGAAGAAGAGGAGATAGTAAAAGAGTATCGAGAGCAATTAGAGAAAAGAAGAAAAATAATTGAAAAGTATTGTTTAAAAGAATATAACTTGCTTTTTGGACTCTATCTCTATCAGATGAATAAGAAGGAGCTTCAGACATTAGAGCAATTGGAACAGCGATTTCAAGAGATGGATCAAAAAGAATGGAAAGATGCGATCTTTTCGATTTTAGAGTTAGAAAAAGAGGAAGAAGAATTTCAAGCTATCAATCGTCTGCATATTTTAGAGCAACAAAAGTGGAATTTATTTTCCATTATAAAAGATAAGAAGAAAAGTTTGTTGGAGATCAAAGCATTATTTCAAGAGCTGTATCCGCTCTTTTCTTATTATGAAGAAAAATTAATGAAAAAAAATAAAGAAAAAGCAAAAGAAATCCAAAGTTTTATTGAAGAAAAAACGAGAGAATATTATGAAGATGTATTAGAAGATAGAGTTGAGCTTGATGAGAAATATCTGATAGAGTCCACACATTATATTCTTTTTATGTCTCGTTTCTCCATTGTTATTAGTGATTCAGAAGAAAAGAAACGATTGGTAACAGGAGTTCATGTCCAAGAAGTGAAACACTATAAGAAAGAGAATCAAAGACTAGGAGAAGAAGAGAGAAAAAAAGTGTTAAAAGCTCTTTCCGATCCCAATCGTTTTTCCATTTTGAAGATGTTAAAAGAAGGGAAGTTACCCAATAAAGAGATGGCAGAGCGATTAAAAATTACGCCAGCAGGGGTAACCTATCAAATGAATCATCTTGTCAGTGTTGGTCTTGTGCGTTACTGTATCAAGGAAAATGGGAGAGGAAAAAACTATATCGTGAATGTTTCGTATTTAGAAAAGATTTTTGAGAGTATACTGAAAGAACTTGCATGAAAAAATATTTTATGATAAAATATTCATCGCAAACAAAATAATGATATTTAGATGAAAATGGTAACGAGATTTTATCAAACTTGATAGAGAAAAAGATAGGATCGCAGTGAAAGTTATACAATAACTTTTACTGCGATTTTTTGCGTTTTCTATTCGATTTTTTCGTTCATTTTCAAAAGAGGCAAAGGAGGAGTTAAAATGCCAAAAACAAAAATTCAAGGAATTATCTTTACAGTAATGATGGTAATCGTTATGGTCTATGGTATGGTAGTCTATAATATCTCCCTAGATATGGGAGGCTTGACAAATCAAGTGTTTGTGATCGCGTTAGGAGAATTATGGGTGATGGGGATTGTAGCATTCTTATTAGAGTTGCTTTTCGTTGGAAAGCTCGCTCAAAAAATGGCATTCCGTATGGTAAATCCAAGAAGTGATCGACCTATTGTCATTATTTTAGCTATTTCTATTATGACAGTATGCTTTATGTGTCCAATTATGAGTTTGATTGCTACCGTATTATTCAAAGGTGGATTTGATATTCAAGTAGTGGCAAAATGGGTGCAAACAACCGTAATGAATTTCCCTATGGCACTTGGATGGCAGATTTTCTTTGCAGGTCCAGTTGTTCGATTGGTGTTTGGAAAACTGTTTCCTGAAAAAGGAATCAAGAGTGAACAGGTTACAGCTTAAATAGGAAAGTGAAATAAAATGGAAAATATCATTAAAAAATAGTTTTTTAATTATGACTATTCAAAATGATAGTTTCCATTTTTTATAGTCTAAAGATATAGAGCGTGAAAACGTAAAAAAAAGACACCATAGTAAAAAACAGGTACTTGGAGAAATTCTCTCTTTTTCTTATAATAAACAT